>SVLR01000063.1 GCA_015067785.1 Oscillospiraceae bacterium | reverse complement strand
ATCGCCATTGTGGACTGGAAGCCCAAGACCGGCAGTAAGGTCTGCGGCGGTCTCCTTGCCCCCGATGCCCAAAAGGTCCTCGCCCAATTTAACCTCGATCTGCCGAAAAGTATTTTGGCAAATCCCCAGATCTTCGATGTGAAAACCATCGACCTATGCGCCGGAATCGAAAGATATTACCAGCGCCATTATCTCAATATGGATCGGGGCGTATTTGATAATTGGCTTTTGTCCCTTGTGCCGGAGAATGTAGACATCATTTCAGGGAAATGCACAGAGATCAGCTGTTGTGAGGAGGGCGGATTTCTGCTGGAAATCGGTACTTTATCGGGCGATATCCGGGCGAAATACATCGTCGGTGCAGATGGTGCATCCTCTATTGTCCGGCGGAAATTCTTCCGTCCATGTAAGAAAAAGTACATCGCCATTCAGGAGCATTTTGCGGATAATACCCCCGATGCGCCCAGCTATTCCTGCATCTACGACCCCAAAACCTCCGATTCCTGCTCCTGGATCATCCGCAAAGATGGAAAGTTGATCTTCGGTGGGGCATTTCCCCAAAAGGACGGTCGGGCAGCCTATGAAAAGCAAAAAGGGAGATTGCAGAAAAAACTCCAAAAAACCTTTGGAGAGCCGATTTTGACGGAAGCTTGCCTGCTTACCAGCCCCCGGTCTGCCCGAGACTTCGTTTTAGGAAAAGATGGCGTATTTCTGATCGGTGAGGCAGCAAGCTTTGTCAGCGCCAGCTCCTTTGAGGGGATTAGCAGCGCGTTCCTCTCCGGAAAGTACTTAGCCGATGCCTTTTGTGGCAATCCGAAGAAGATACTGAAAAACTATAAAAAAGCCACGAAAAAGCTGCGTTTTAAGCTCTTTTTGAAGATCTATAAAATGCGGATCCTTTGCTGTCCGTCTCTTCGGTATTTGATTATGAAAAGCGGCATTTGCAGTATTGATAAATACGACAGTGCGTCGTAGGGGCGATTCACGAATCGCCCGTTCGTGAAAAGTAAAAAATTTAACCCCCCGGGGGGCTTGAAAAGCGGGCTTTCATAGGATAAGATGGCAGCAAATGAAAGAAAGAAGGTATTTCCGATGAATAAAATGACCTCTGTGAAAAAGCTTTGTATTTGCGCCATTTGTATCGCCCTTTGCTGTATTTTGCCTACGGCATTTCACGCTGTGGGATTGGGCACAGCCCTTTCTCCAATGCACATTCCGGCGCTCCTGTGCGGCCTGCTGTTAGGTCCGGTCTACGGCGCCGTCTGCGGCATCGTTGGCCCGGTCCTCGCAAGCCTGATTACGAGTATGCCTCCGCTGACACGGCTGATGTATATGGCGCCTGAGCTTTGCGTGTACGGACTCATTGCCGGCCTTATGATGAAGCTTGTCCATACCCGCAAAACCGTAGCCGACATCTATATCGCGCTGGCTGTGGCAATGATTGCCGGCCGTATCGTGGGTGGCATTGCCCAATGGCTGGTAGTCACCGTTATTGGCGGTGGTCAGGTCTTTACCGTTGCGCTTTGGGTTACCAGCTATATCGTCGGCACGCTGCCCGGTATCATTGCCCATCTGGCGGTACTACCCGCTTTGGTGATGATTTTAGAAAAGGCGAAGGTGATTCCCGCACGGTATGCGTCAGCCACTCAGGAGTAACTATGGAAAAAAAGACGATTGCGGAATTTTTTGACAAATGCGCCCCTTGGTGGGATGCGGATATGATCCGCAATGAGGATATCATTCAGACCATCCTAACCTGCGGCGGTGTAAAAGCCGGGGTAGATGTGCTGGATGTAGCCTGCGGCACGGGCGTGCTGTTCCCGGATTATTTAAGCCGGGGCGTGGCTTCCGTTACCGGTATTGACATTTCCCCGGAGATGGCGAAAATTGCCGCCGCTAAATTCCCGGCAGTAAAGGTCATTTGCGGCGATGTGGAGGAGACGGAATTTGACCGGCAGTTTGACTGTATTATGGTCTATAATGCATTCCCGCATTTCCCGGATCCTAAGCGTTTGATCTCCGTTCTTGCAGGTCTGTGTAAACCCGGCGGCAGACTGTCCGTTGCCCACGGTATGAGCCGGGACGCGCTGACTGCTCACCATTCCGGCAGAGCAAGCAATGTCTCTATTGATCTTCTCCACGAGCAGGAGCTGTCAGCCATTTTTGGGCGCTGGTTTGATGTGGATGTGGTGATCTCCACAGACCGGATGTATATGGTGTCCGGTGTCCGCAAGTGTGAGGCGGCTCAGCGCCCTGCGCGGGAAGAAACCACACCGGAAGAGATGTTAGCGCTTATGAAATTTATGGTCAGCCATAACGACGCTCACGCCCAGGAGCTGGCAGATCTTGCTATCTCCCTGAAGGAGAGCGGCAAGATCCGCACCGGAGAGAAGCTGATGGACATTGTGACGGATTTTGATACCGTCAACGCCCGCCTCGCTGCGGTAGTAGAGGAACTTAGATAAGACAAAACCCGGGTGGATCGCACCCGGGTTTTATATATCGCAAATATCTGCAAGGGTGAAGGGAATGACTTTTTGAAGATCGGAGAGAGAAAGCTGCACTTGATAGCCGATTTTTCCGGCGCTGAAAAATATGGTGTTGTAGCCTTCTGCACTGCGGTCAAAAACGGTAGTAAAGAGCTTTTTCATACCGATTGGGGAGCAGCCGCCGTGGACATAGCCTGTAAGAGGCAGCAATTCTTTGGCTTTTAGCATTTCGATGCTCTTTTCGCCTACGGCCTTGGCCGCTGCTTTTAAGTCCAGTTCTCCACAGACAGGAATAACGAATACATAGTATTTCTTTGATGCGCCAACGGTGACTAAGGTCTTGAAAACCTGCAGGGGGTCTTGCCCCAAGACGGCTGCCACCTCTGTACCACTGATGGCATCGGTGTCACTGTAATCATAGCTTTCATAGGGGACCTTTTTCTGGTCTAAAATGCGCATTACATTGGTTTTTTCCGGCTTTTTCATAGTATCAGCTCCTGTATAAGAACACCCTGCTTTTGAAAGCAGGGTGAGAATCTGTAGTTTGGGGATCGGTAATGTCGGGGACAGTCGGCTCGGTTGGCTCGGTAGGCTCACCGAGGAAGTAACTCGCACCAAGGACAAGCAAAGCGGCAGTACAGCCGGAAAACGCAAGCAGGGTTATGCCCAGCACAAGAATTATGATCAGGAGTTTCTTAAAATTCATAGGAAATCCTCCTTGTGTATGGTATCTATATTATACCAATACATGGGAGCTTTGTCAATCTGTGCTGGGAAGTGTGGAAATGTCTGTGATTTCGATACCGACCACACCGTATTTTTGCTGCTGCTCCTTGGAATAATAGGCATCCATATCCTCCGGCGCGGCGGTCTCCAATTCCGCGGGCAGATAGCCGCATTTATCTAATGGAAGTTCGCGGTACAGCTCCGCAAAATCCGGGAAGAGGTGCAGCGCCTTTACCTTGCATTGCAGCACTGCGGAGGGGTCGGCGGTATTGGTGAAAATCAGCGTATCGTGTGCAGAGATCCGCTGCCGCTTTTCGTCCCAAAGGCGCAGTTCGATTGTTTTTTTGCCCTCCGCAATCATAGAAAAGGGCTGGGGATTTAGATTCATATGATGTGTCATTTACCTTCTTGTTCCTCCATCGGATATTCGCAGACATCGCATTTTTCGTCGTTGTCACCGTCAGAATGCAGAGCCGCATTCGGCGGAGTGGGGCATCCGCAGGTGTAGTTATAGCAGTGCCATATATCGCCCTGCGACCATATGAATGTATGCTGATGCCCAGTCATAATATATCCGCAAATATCACAGATTTTGTTTTCGTCGTTATCGGAATGGAATTCCGTTAAGTCGCGGGTGTTGCACTGGCAGGTGTATTTCTTTTGGTGGGAGGTTTCATTTGTAAGCCATTCGTAGGTATGTTCGTGCTCCTCGATGGGCGCGAAAGAGATAATTACCTCGCCACTGACAGGCTCGTCCGCTTCAAAATAAATGGTTATTTTGCTTATGCTGCTGTCTATGTAATAGCCGGGGCCGGTGCTGTTATTGTCAGCGGTTGCTTCAAACAGATTTTCCGTATCCCAAAGGATGCCTAAATCGTAAAATGCTTTTATGCTGCCGCTTGTTATGTTGGTCTTGTAATAGAGAGCGCCTTCATTTGGGCTGTCGTGGGGAATAGAGATCGTTTTCTTACCTTCAAAATTATCAAGTGTAATTTTTGTGTATTCTTCCGTCTCCGCAACCGTTACACCTTTGGTGAGAATTCCGCAACCGGAAAGGAAGAATATGCTAAGCGCAATAATCATTGCGAGTAGTCTTTTCATTTTGCTGCCTCCTTATTTTTCGGAATCGGCGGTGGCGTTTTTTAGAATCGTGTTGATCTTCAGGCGGTCTGCTTCGGAAACGGTGGTGCTTCGTGTGCTGGTAATGTCGTTAAACACACCGCTTTCGCAGTTATAATTTACCCTTTGCCTTTGGGTAACAAAGATAAAGTCAGCCGGGCACTTGGCAAGATCGTTTACCCAAGTGGCGTTATTTAGAATATCGATAATATAATTTTTGTCTTTAGGGTCTAATTCCACCGGCTGCTCGTAGGTTTCTGCGGTGTAGCAAAAGCCGTCCCAAGCCAGCTCGTAGGTACGCTCCGCGCAGCCACAGAGGGGGAGAAGTGAGAGAAAAACGAAAAGGAATACAAAATACTTTTTCATAAAAATCCCTCCTTATAATCTACTTATAGCATAAATGCGCGCGTTTTTCAAGGTGTTTGGTATGTTCGAACAAAGACCGCCCGCAGGCGGTCTTTGAGATTTATTCTTCTGCTTCCGCCCAATGGATATTTACACTCTCATCAAGGTATTGGTTCCAGTTCTCGCTCCAATTTTCACCGGGAGCCGGTACGCCAAAGTAAATATCGGTCATATTAGTATTGTAAAATACCCATGCGCCTAACTCCTCGATAGAAGCAGGTATCGTAATAACCTTAAGGCTTGTGCATTCCTCGAATGCGGAACCGCCGATTTTCTTTATGTTCTTGCCCAATGTGACGCTCTCAAGCGATGTACAGCGGTCAAATGCGTGAGCAGAAATATTCTCAGTAGCATCGCTAATTACAACGGTTTTAAGGCTTGTGCAGCCCTCAAAGGCACTAACGCCAATGGTAACAACACCATTTCCAATATTTACGCTTGTGAGAGAAGTTTGATTTTCAAAAGCATCATCGGAAATAAGTGCAATGCTATCGGGAATAACAACAGAGGTTAGTTTCTTTTCGCTCTTAAATGCGCCGTATCCAATTTCAACCACAGGAAGTCCTCTGTACTCGGCGGGGATCACAACATCGCCGCCTTGGTATCCGGCACCAACTCTGTCAAGCTCGTAGCCGGTCTCTTCATAATTCAGCTTAAAAATGAATTGTGCTTCGTAGCCACAAAGCTCACAGATACCGTCCTCCGAATAGTTATGTATCAAATAGACCTCTTGTTGGGGACAGCCGCAGGTGTAGGGATGAAAATGACCGTCCTCGCCGCTGATCCAATCGCCGTAGGTGTGCTTGTGTTCGAACAGACCACAAGCAGAAAGCAAGGTAACGCACAGGAGTGTGCATATCAAAATTGCAAACAACTTTTTCATAGCTTTATTCTCCTAATTCCATAAGTTCTTTTAGTGGCTTTATCATTTTGCTGTCAAAGGTTTCATAGTAGATGTCACCGTAGGCGTCGTTTTTCAGCCAGCGCCATTCTCCAAACACACCGAAGAACAGCCAAAGGATCAC
>SVLR01000018.1 GCA_015067785.1 Oscillospiraceae bacterium | reverse complement strand
GCATACTGGAACCAAAAAGTTTGAATTTTTCCCATTCACCTGTGGGTATATGGAAAAGCACATATAATTGATAAATTCTAATATGCAGGAAAATTAACCGCAGCACTTGGTGTTGGTGCTGCGGTTGCGTTTTTAGAGATAACGGTGGGAGCAAGCCCCCGCCCTACCGATTCTATCGGGAGGCGTCGTAGGGAACGGATTTATCCGTTCCACACAGTGGAATGCATAAATGCATTCCCTACGGTGCTATCGAAAGTGCGTGTCATTCTGAGCGACCGTAGGGAGCCGAAGAATCCGTTTTCTTTTTAATGAGACGGATCCCTCGGCTTCGCTCGGGATGACAGAGGAAGAACGAGGGTAGGTCTAGTAAATCAATCCCTCTGAGTCGCCTTACGACGCCCCACCTCCCTTTACACAAGGGAGGTTTTTCACAAAAATTACGGGTGCTGCGGGAAATTCGCAGCACCCGATTTTTACTGTTTTCTTGCTAAGGTGTAGTCGTCGCCTTGGCGGTAGTAGGGGCAATGGGACTTTCCGGAGGTCAGGAAGCGGTACATTTCGTCCTCATCAAGGTCCATAATGCAGACATATTCGTCAAATTCTTCATCGTAATCATAATACCAGCAGGTATCACATTCGCAGCCCATAAAGATACCTCCTTAAAGCATTTCCAGATAACCGGGTACATCGAAAGGACGGATCTTTTCGTCCTTTCGCAGGTACAGCGGATGATGGGGATGTCCCTTTTTGCTTACCGCGCCGGCGCAGTACCAGCTTGCACCGCACTTTTCGCCAATATCCAGCATATCCCTAACGCAGTCTTTTAAGTAGTCCCGCTTTTCAATGATTGTCCCCCAAGCCGCCCAAACGGCAGGCTTTTTTGAGAGGGAAAGCACATAGGAAAACGCCTCCATATTCTCCCTATGGAGAAGCAAATTGCAAGACTTTTCCATATCGTCCGGGTTGGTTGCCCGCTGGGCATAGACGTTGAACATAATGAAGCTATCGAAGCCGTTACCGAGAGCGATCCGCTCTACGGATTTGAGGGTGTTGTCCAAGTCCCCCGGCTTAGCGGTGGAGGGATTAATACCCACGCAAATAAGCGGTCTCTCCCCTCTTGTTCCTAATATGTAACGGTATTCGGAGTAGAAATTCGGGGCATAGATCCATTTATTTACATCGTATTCTTCGTTAGGTATATCCGCAGCTGCCAGCGCTTCCTCGAAAGTCACAAGATTAAGCTCGGCAGTCGTTCCTTTCGGTATGTGCATACTTTTCTCCTTAGTCCCAAATTACAATATTCACCGGAATATCAAATTCCTCCGTGGGCAATTCCTCTACAAGCTGGAAATCATAACAAAGCGCTACGGTGGGATGGTCCGGCTCGGCAGACAGGAAGCGGTCATAAAAGCCGCCGCCATAGCCGATCCGATGTCCTTCCCTATCAAATGCAAGGCCGGGCATCAGTACCAAGGCGTTCTTATCCTCCGCAACCGGCTCGTCGTCCAGCGGCTCCGGGATACCGCAATAGTCGTCGGATATCTGGGAGAAATCGGTAATATAAATAAAGCGCATTTCTTCCCCATATACCTTAGGGACAGCAACTTTTTTCCCGTCTTCCATTGCTTTTTCCAGTAGTTCCCAAGTTCGAACTTCCTGATTGTAGGGCAGGTAGCCGTAGACTGTACTTGCTTTCCGATATGCTTCACACTGCAAAAACTTTTGGCAAAGGTGATGGCTCTTGGAGATGATCTCCTCCTCGGTCATTGCCCGCTTTTTTGCACGGATCTCTTTTCGAAGTTCAGCCTTATTCATACATTCACCTTCTTTTTTCTACATAGTAGCAGGAAACGGTCAAAATTTCAACCGCAAAAAAGGGCGGATATCCGCCCTTTTTTATTTACTTTCGGCAAATAACCGTTCAGAGCAGTAACGAATGATCGCACTGCGCGTAATAATGCCGATAAATGTATCCTTGTCATCCACTACGGGAACAAAGTTTTGTGCGCTGGCGCGCTCGATCAGGTCGTGCATATCGGTGGTAACCCGCACCGGGATATAGTCACGACGCCGTTCCAACTCCATAATCCGCCGTGCCTCTGCCTGGCGCATATCCATATAGCAGATATTTTTCAGCGCCCACAGAAGGTCTCCCTCGGTGATCGTGCCGCGATATTCTCCCCTACGGTTTAAGATTGGCAGTGCCGCATAACCGGCAGATTCCATCTTTTCCAGCGCCTGACGGATGGTATAATCATCATAGACATATGCGCACATTGCTTTTGGCAGCAAAAAGAACAAAATATTATTCATAAATATGTAGCATCCTTTCATGGGTCACTCTTTACCTGACCCCTATTATAGTATAGCATACATAACGCAATTAAAGATGAATTATTTAACAGCTTTTGCATAATCGGTCGCCAAATTTTCCGGCGCACTTTTGTATACTTTGCACAAAAATGCGGGCCACACCGGTGGTGTAGCCCGCGTAATTATTTGTAATAGACGTATTTACTGAAATTTGGATAGTCCTCTATCAGTTGAGACAGATTGGTGCGGCTCTTACTGCCGGGATCACGGATCAGGAAACCGCCAGTCTTCAGGCTGTTACCGCCGCTGTAACCGTAGATCACAGCCCAATGCTGTCCACCGTTTCGGTTTGTAAAGCCGACTATGACCGGCTTCCCCTGCTTCAGGTATTCATAAATGGCTTTTAGATCAAGACCACTTGTAACACCGACATAATTGGAAGGCCAATAAAGGCTGCCCGATGATGTATAGCTCAGCTTTTTTGCCATTGCATCCGGGTAGATCGTTTTTCCCTGTCTGTAGGACTCCGCCATAGCAAGGGCAGTTGTTGTACATCCGATCTTTCCCATTGTCTGCCCGGACGGTCCAAGGGTTACCCAAGACCAGCGGCTATCTGTCTGCAAATAGTACGGAACAGACAGCGATATCGCCCGATAGTCGCTACCAAGCTTTATATAGCTTGCGCTCACATAACCGGTCTTTGCCCCGCCATAGAGCACACGGTGCCAATTCCCTGTCGTAGATAAAACAAGTACCGATGCACCGTTGGAGAGACTACCAATCCGGCTATAAGATGTACCTGCACCGCTTCGCACATTCAGCGGACTTCCTGCCGTAGAAACCGTGGCAGACGAAGCATCGACTGCACGGATATAACTGCCATGGCAATACCCATAGCGTCCCGGTGCATACTCCACACGCCACCAACTTCCCTCCTTGGAAAGAAGCGTGACATAGCTTCCCTTCTTCAAGGTAGAAACAACACCTGCGGATGTGGACGCGCTGCGCCGTACATTCAGGTATCCTGTAGTTATAGATACAACTCCGGCATTCTTTTCAGCAGTCGCGGCTTGCGCTTGTCCGGGCAGAACACAGCTTGCAATGATTGCAAGGACAAATAAGATACATAGGATTCTCTTTCCGATAGCATTCACCTCTTCATTCAAATTCGGGCTTGCAAGTCCTATGTATATTTTATTAGAAAACAGCGTCTGTTTCAAGCTGTAAATTCTTCCAAGATTTGACCAAAAGGAATGGATAACTGCTCATTGCAAGAAATTATATTACGATATCATCCACATTGTAAAGCCCGGACATCGCCATAGAAACATAATCATCCTCCGCAATCACAATGTGATCCATAAGCGTAATTCCAACAGCACCCAAGCTTCTTGCGATCAGCTTTGTGGTTGCCACATCGTCACTGGAAGGCAGCGCTACGCCGCTTGGATGGTTGTGGGCTAAGATCACCGATGTTGCATTGACACCGAGGGCAATCTCTGTCACCTTTCGGGCAGAAACGCTTGCTGAATTCACACTTCCTTCTCCGATCTCACGGCAAACGATCACTTTACATTTCGCATCCAAGCAAAGCAAAAAGACCGTCTCATTCTTTCGGGCGTGAAAGAAATTCACCAAGTAATCACCGCACTTTTCGATAGTATCCAGCGCACAGACATTTTTAACCTGACTGACACGGTAATACCTGCAGGCTGCGGAGATCAGCGGAAGAAAGGTTGCAGCGCCTTCTCCAATTCCCGGCACTGCCATAAGTTCTTCAGGTGTTGCGTCCATAACTTGATGGAAGGAGCCGAAATGGTCTAAAAGTGTATGTGCCAATTCATTGGTATCTTTCCGGGGTATACAATAAAAAAGCAAAAGCTCCAGGGCATTAATTTGCTCAAAATTGTCCAACCCTTCCTTTAAGAATCTTGCTCTTAATCTCTGCCTGTGACCATCATGGACCGACATATTTTTCACCTCAAGCTTAATTTATCTTGCTATTTTCTTCAACATTCGCTACAATAGGGAAAAGAACGAAATTTGCCGGATATTGCGTGAAAGAAAACCGATAGAATGCGCAACCTATCTCAAAAGGAGAGAAAGTATGCAACAGACAAATCCCGTAAATGAATTACTGAATATGCTATCATTTCCTGCCTTCTCAGTTGCAGGTGGTCTTGTAGCGCAAGTTAATGATCATGCCGCCCAAAGGCAGATAGAGCCGGGCATAGAGATCTCATCACTTTTGCATACGGGCAAGCAAGCCTATAGCCACTTCACAGACGGACGGCTCCATCTCCAGCTTTGCATTGCGAAAACAATTTGGAACGCTTCTGTAACAAGGACGATGGATACCGACATTTTCCTACTGGAAAATGCTGTAGACTCTCAGGACCTGCGGATGCTGTCTCTTGCCGCTTTGCAGTTACGCTCCTCTCTTGCAGAGATCGTACTGCTGGCAGACAAGCTGAACAAAGACGAAGCCTTAAAGGATAGCGACATCCCGGAGAAACTCAATCGCAGTCTTCTATCCATGCAGCGCTTAATCGGCAATATGTCAGATGCGCCCCGATACAGCAAGGGACACAACTGCCATATGCAAAGCAGAGATATGACCGCTTTTGTCCGCGAAATTCTGGAAAAATCTCAATCTCTGTTCAAAAATGCAGGCTATACGCTGGAGTATGTACTTCCGAAGGATGCCCATCTTATAATGTTCTCCACGGATCGGTTGGAACGGGCAATTTACAATTTACTTTCCAATGCGCTGAAATTTTCTCCCAAGGGCGGAACGATCTCCGCCAAGCTCGAAAAGTGCGGGGATATGATGATGTTCACCGTATCCGATGAGGGACAGGGACTACCGGAAAATATGTCCGGCAACATCTTTGCGCGCTATCTGCGGCAGCCCGGACTGGAGGACAGCCGAATGGGTATGGGACTTGGTATGCTTTTTGTTTGCTCTACCGCATCCATACACGGTGGAACGGTGCTGATCCGTCAGCCCGAGGGTAAAGGGCTTTCTGTCACAATGACGATCTCCAGTCGGTCGGCAGAGCCCGGCGTTGTTCGTTCCGACATCTATCGTTTAGATTATAGCGGTGGTCAGGATCACGCACTATTAGAGCTATCCGATGCTCTCCCCGCTTGGTTATACAAAAAATGATCCGTTCCGGCCTGCTGTGCAGGCCGGTTCTATTTTACAGATAATCCTTCAGAAACTGACCCGTGTAGCTTTCCGGAACAGCTGCAACCTTTTCCGGTGTACCTTGCGCAACCAATTCGCCACCCATATCGCCACCATCAGGACCAAGGTCAATAATATAATCTGCAGATTTGATCACATCCAAATTATGCTCGATGACCAAGACTGAGTTACCGGCATCTACAAGGCGCTGGAGTACCTCGATCAGCTTATGCACATCTGCTGCGTGGAGTCCTGTAGTGGGCTCATCAAGGATATAGATCGTTTTGCCGGTAGACACCTTTGCCAGCTCCGTAGCCAGCTTCACGCGCTGGGCCTCACCACCGGAAAGGGTCGTGCTCGATTGACCTAGGCGAATATAGCCAAGACCCACATCCACAAGGGTCTGGATCTTACGGTGGAGCTTAGGCAGGTTTTCGAAGAACTGCGCTGCTTCTTCCGCACGCATATCGAGAACCTCAGCGATGTTTTTGCCTTTATAGAGCACTTCAAGGGTCTCTCGGTTATAGCGTTGTCCACGGCACACTTCGCAGGGCACATAGACATCTGCAAGGAAGTGCATTTCGATCTTCACAAGACCGTCACCATTACAAGCCTCACAGCGCCCTCCCTTCACATTGAAAGAAAACCGTCCTGGTCCGTACCCGCGCATTTTTGCATCTTTTGTTGCTGCGAACAAATCGCGGATGTCGTTAAAAATGCCGGTATATGTGGCAGGATTCGAACGAGGTGTGCGACCAATAGGACTTTGATCAATATCGATCACCTTATCCAAATACTCTATACCGTGAATACAGCGGCAGTCTCCGGGGCGAGTCCTTGCGTGATTCAGACGACCTGCTAATGTTTTTTGCAGGATTTCCCGCACAAGGCTGGACTTTCCGGAGCCGGAAACTCCGGTAACGCAAGTTAAAGTTCCAAGAGGGATCGATACATCAATATCCTTTAGATTATTCTCCGTTGCGCCCTCAACAGTAAGGAATTTGCCATTTCCTGCACGGCGGACAGAGGGTACAGGGATCTTTTTATATCCGGATAGATACTGTCCGGTAATGGATCGGGGCTCAGCTATGATAACATCCATCGTACCGGCCGCAACGATCTCACCGCCGTGACTGCCTGCGCCGGGTCCTACATCCACAATGTAGTCTGCGGCGCGCATAGTATCCTCATCGTGCTCTACCACGATCAGTGTATTTCCAAGGTCACGCAGGCGCTTAAGGGTGAGCAGCAGTTTATCATTATCGCGCTGATGAAGTCCAATAGAAGGCTCGTCCAAAATATACAGCACACCCATAAGTGAGGAACCAATCTGGGTAGCCAGACGGATCCGTTGGCTTTCACCACCGGACAGGGTTGCCGATGCTCTTGATAGGGTCAAATAGCCAAGTCCTACATCCAGTAAAAACTGCAGTCTTGCCTTGATCTCCCGAACGATCTGCTGGGCAATGACCGCCATATTACCATCCAGCTTCAAAGAATCCATAAAACTGAGGGAATCACGAATATTCATCTGGCAGAAATCCATAATACCGATTCCGCCTACCGTTACCGCGCGGGCAATGGCAGACAACCGTTTTCCCTCGCAAATCGGGCATGGGGCAGAAGACATACATTCTTCCAATTCTTTCTTGACCGCGTCGGACTGTGTCTCCCGGTAGCGGCGGCTGATATTGTTGAGGATGCCCTCAAAGGGCTGCTCCATAACGCCCCAACCGCTGCCGCGGTTATAGGTCATTCGCAGCTTCTCCCCTTTTGTGCCATAAAGGATCACATCCATTGCTTCCGGAGAAAGGGTGTTTACCGGAGCAGTCAGAGAGAAATTATACTTTTTGCCAAGGGCTTCAAAGTACATTCTAAACACAGAATCTGTCCGGGCATTCTGCCAGCCGGACACCTGCACTGCGCCGTCAAAAATAGATCGTGTTTTGTCAGGGATAACCAAATCTGCGTCTGCAACCAGCTGGAAGCCGAGACCGGTACACGCAGAACAAGCGCCAGCAGGGTTGTTGAAGGAGAACATTCTCGGCTCCAGCTCAGTGAGGCTGATGCCGCAGTCCTCACATGCATAATTCTGAGAAAAGGAAAGCTCCTCCCCTCTGTCCGGCAGGCTGATCACCACAAGACCTCCGGAGTGATTGCAGGCTGTCTCCACGGAATCTGTCAGTCGTCGGCGCTGCCCCTCGCGAATTACGAGACGGTCGACCACCAGCTCAATGGTGTGCTTTTTATTTTTCTCGCAGCGGATCTCTTCGCTTGAATCATACAAGATCCCATCTACACGGACACGGGCAAAGCCGCTTTTCCGGGCATCCTCGAACACCTTAAGATGCTCGCCTTTTTTCCCGCGGATAACAGGCGACAGCACAATAAAGCGTGTTCCCTCCCCCATTGCTTCGATCCGGTCTACGATCTGATCGATGGACTGACGGCGGATCTCCTTGCCACACTCAGGGCAATGGGGTATGCCCACTCTTGCCCACAAAAGGCGTAAATAGTCATAGATCTCCGTCACCGTACCAACGGTGGAACGAGGATTTTTGGAGGTCGTCTTTTGGTCAATGGAGATCGCAGGTGACAAGCCTTCGATACTGTCCACATCAGGTTTATCCATCTGTCCTAAAAACTGACGGGCATATGCACTAAGGCTTTCTACATAACGACGCTGTCCCTCAGCGTAAATGGTATCAAATGCAAGGCTGGACTTTCCGGAGCCGGACAGTCCCGTAAAAACAACCAGCTTATCTCTCGGGATCGTCAGGTCAACATTTTTAAGATTGTTTTCCCTCGCACCGCGGATGCGTATCGTATCACTCATAACCGCGCCTCCTTACATAAATCGTCCCTATATTATACCACATCTTTTTTCGTCGTACAATAGTAATTTTATGAAGATCTCAGCGATTGAAAAACACCTTGAAGTGCGCTATACTAAATGCGACTCCATATTGGAAAGGAAGGATAATATCTATGAAAAAGTTTTCTATAGTGGTACTCTCTTTCGTTCTTTTACTTTCACTTTCCGCTTGCACCACCAATACGCCAATCAATAGACAGCCCAGCGAGCCCACTACTCCCTCTGCGCCCACCGAACCTTCCGAAGCACCCGCACTGACCCAAGCCGATTTGAAAGAGATTGAAGATTTTCTTAACGATGTGGAAAATAACGGTTTTGTCGGCAGCAACTGCTATACCTCACCCTCCGAAATCGAACTTCTGTGGGTGTTCTATGACGGTGCTGGAATCGGATTGGATATGGCCCAATGGGCGGAAGGGGAAGCTGAGACAGTTTTAGATACTGTCGGTTGGAAAGATTTTTTTAACTCCCCTATGAAAATTACCGCCGCGGCAGCAAATGCTTACCTGCTTGAAAAATGCGGCGCACCCCTCTCCGCATTTAATAACGGAACGATTCCGGGATTTCACTATGTGGAAAGCTACGATGCCTATTACACAATGCACGGGGATACATACAGAAAATCCATAACGGTTGAAAGCGGACAGATCGATGAAAACGGTCACTACATCATACGCTACGCTGTTGCCTACGCCTGTCCCACAGGCGATATATATACCGTCGCACTGCGCAAAACGAGCACGGGCTATCAGTTCATTTCCAATGTAGAGGAATACAATCCCGACCCCTATCCCATCCACGAGATCAGTGCTGACAATCTTACCGTTGACGGCACGAAAAAGACCTACAAAGGCCAAAACATTACCTTGAGTGTGCCTGTCGATTGGTTTGCATTGGAGCAGCACAGTGAGGACGGCACCGCTTACTTTTTCCGAGAGCCAACCTTCGACCGTTGCCAGCTAACCTTTTATTCCACCGGTTCACAATATGCCCGTGAGCGGACAGAAGCGGAATATTTGGAGCTTTTCTCCTCTTCCGATCGGACAGATGTAAAAATTCTCTCTTACACCAAAGAAACCCTGAGTGGTTATGGCTGCACGAAAGTGGTATATTCCTATACGGACGATGGTATCGAGTATATTGGGACACGCTATGACAATGTCATTACAGGCCTCTGTCTTTACGATTTCGCCATCACTTACCCCGTAGCAGAAAGCGAGCGGTTTGCACCTGTTTTTGAGTCGATTATTGATTCTATCGTACTGCAACCCTATTGATCTGTATAACCAATTAATTAAGCAAGGCTTATGCAACCGAAATTGCATAAGCCTTGCTTCTATTTATATTCTCCAAGCTCTAAATAGATTGTGCCAAAAGGAATATTAATATTTGTACGCTCTGTCGCACACGCTTTTATGTTATCCGCAAAGCCAACATAAACATACAAGGAATGCTCTGGGCTGGGACACAGCATGAATTTTATGTCTGTGCCTTCAAGACTTACATTGTAGACCACAAAGGTATCATAAACATCTAATAGTCTATTGAATTTCGTTTCGATCAAGGATATCTTAATTGCATTTTCGCCAATTAAATTCTGGAATTCAACAGGCCGTTCCCCTTGGATAATTACATCGTCATCTTCGAGAATCTCAACGCTATATCCCATGCAATCGAAATATTCTACTTTCAAACAGACTTTGTCGCCTTGCTTATAGAACGCCAGATCTCGAATTCCGGCATTTTGGCTAACAAAAAGACGCAGATTCTCGCAGGCAGTAAAGCTAAAAAGCATGACAGAAACCAAAAAAAGCAAAAATACTCTTTTCATAATGATGACGATTCCTTTCATTATAGGTAACGGTCTTGTCCAAATAGAATTATACAATTGTTATGCTGTTTCGTCAACAGCATGCACAATGTTGTCCCATCAATATCGTTTATAAGAATCTTCCTTTTTCCTTTGTACATCGTCGCTAAACAACAAGCATATCCAATGACAAAATTTGTTGGTAAATATTTCTTTCCAGTGTTGCAATTTATATAGCTTTAGTGCTATAATATCGATGTGTGGCTAAAGGTATGTCCTGAGCCGAATATAGAAATAAGCGAGGTATATTTCAGATGATTGCATACGGCGACAACATCAAGGTATTCTGCGGCAACTCCAATCCTGCCTTTGCCCAAACCATTTGCAATGAGCTTGGTATTAAGCTCGGACAAAGCACCGTTCGTACCTTTGCAGACGGCGAAGCCTCCGTCTCCCTGGAAGAAACTGTCCGCGGTGCTGACGTTTTTCTCGTTCAGTCTACCTGCAAGCCCGTCAATGACCATCTGATGGAGCTGCTGGTTATGATCGACGCCTGCCGCCGCGCTTCTGCCGGCCGTATTACCGCAGTCATCCCCTATTTTGGCTATGCCCGTCAGGATCGCAAGGCCAAGAGCCGTGACCCTATCTCCGCAAAGCTTGTCGCCAACATGATTACCGCTGCCGGTGCTGATCGGATCCTGACAATGGATCTCCACGCAGCTCAGATTCAGGGTTTCTTCGATATTCCCGTGGATCATCTGTTAGGCAACCCCACATTCGTCAAATACTACCTCGATAAATTCCCTGAAGATAAGTTTAACCACGACGACTTTGTAGTCGTTTCTCCCGATGTCGGCTCTGTTGCCCGTGCCCGTGCTTTTGCCACCAAGGTTCATATGGGTCTCGCCATTGTAGACAAGCGCCGTCAGAAAGCCAATGTCTGCGAGGTTATGAATGTCATCGGTGATGTACAGGGTAAGACCTGCATTCTCTATGACGATATGGTCGACACAGCCGGTTCTCTCTGCAATGCAGCCAACGCCCTTGTGGAGGTAGGCGGTGCTAAGGAGGTTTACGCCTGCGCGACTCACGGCGTTCTCTCCGGTCCTGCTTTTGATCGGATTCAA
The DNA here is from genome assembly GCA_015067785.1 of Oscillospiraceae bacterium. Classification (GTDB taxonomy): domain Bacteria; phylum Bacillota; class Clostridia; order Oscillospirales; family Oscillospiraceae; genus Faecousia. Next base: position 31,596 of record SVLR01000018.1, on the reverse strand, counting down.
AACAGCGCTATAAAGGAGCTGGTATTCCATAACACCATCCCAATGCCGGAGAACTGTCCCTGCGACAAGATCAAGATGTTGGATGTAGCCCCCATTTTTGCCCGGGCTATCGCCCATGTCCACGGCGGCACCTCCATCGCGGACCTGTTCTAAGCTGTGTTTGGTCGTGAGAAAGGCGGATGGCTCATTGTTGGCTTGGGTAACCCTGGAAAGGATTATACGCATACCCGACACAATGCAGGCTATCGCGCATTGGACATTCTTGCAGAGCGGCTTAATTGCAAGGTCGACAAAAGCAAGTTTCAGGGACTGTACGGGCAGGTAAAATACGGTAGCGAGAAGCTGTATCTTCTTAAACCTCTGACCTATATGAATTTATCCGGTCAATCCGTCCTGCAGCTTTCTGCTTACTTTAACATTCCGCCCCAAAGGATCATCGTTTTATTTGACGATATATCACTCCCCCCCGGTCGCCTTCGTGTTCGCGCAGACGGTTCTGCAGGCGGACACAATGGTATTAAGTCCATCATCGGGCTGCTTGGCAGTCAGGACTTCCCCCGGGTAAAGATCGGTGTCGGTGCCAAACCGGATGCCGACAAGGATCTGGCAGATTGGGTGCTGTCACCTTTTTCCGCACAAGAGGAAAAAGCGCTTTCCTATTCCCTGTCAAAAGCTGCAGATGCCGCCCTTGCCATCATCGATAAGGGTGTACCCGTTGCCGCCAACTTATATAACGGAAGTCATCCGGAATGAAATAGAGAGAAAGTACGGAGAGGGGGTCTGATCCCCCTTTCCGCGTTCCTGCGTGGAGATATTTTTTGTGAGGTGTACTATGAAGGAGATACTGAATATACTCAAATCCATACCTGAATACCGAACGCTTCTCCAGTGTTTGGAAGCTTCTTCTGCCGTTGCCCTCACCGGCATTGGACAAATCAATCGCAGTCATATTCTATCAGGTCTCTATACTCATACAGACCAACCTTTGGTGATTATCTGTCAGGACGATATGGCCGCTAAACGGCTGCAAGGTGAGCTGACCGCCTTCACAGGAGAAGACTTTCCCATTCTGCCCGGCAGAGAGCTGACCCTTTATGACAGCATTGTGGTCTCCCGCGGTTGGGAACAAAGGCGTCTTCGCCAGCTTTATGATCTTTCTTGCAGCCGTACGCGCGTGCAAATTATGTCTTGGGAGTCTCTTGCCATTCGGACTATGCCCCCCACGCTTTTGCATAAAACCGTTTTTCGGCTGACAGTCGGTAAATCCTATGATTTAGAGGATTTGGTTTCCCACTTAACAGATGCAGGCTATTCACGCGCCTCAATGGTAGAAGGACCGGGTCAATTTGCCGTTCGCGGCGGCATTCTGGATGTATTCTCCCCTGCTGCTGACCGTCCCTTCCGTGCGGAATTTTTTGGCGACGAGTTGGATACCATGGGTTATTTTGACCCGGATACCCAGCGCAGAACCGAAAACACCGATGAGGTAGTTTTGCTCCCTATCAGTGAAACACTGCCGTCTCTCCACCCCCAAGGTATAGAGGGTCTTTGTGACGATATCTCTCAATTCATTGCCCGACAAAGACGCCGCAAAACACCCAACGAAGTACTGATCTCCACATTAGAAAAGGATTTGGAGACATTCCGTAATCGTGTCCAAAATGCCGCTTCTGACCGGTATATGGCATTGATTTATCCGGATTTTGCCTGCGCCGTAGATTACATTCCTAAAAATGCATCCGTGGTTTTGTGCGATCACGGAAACCTACACAGAGCTGCTCGCAGCTTTGAGGATGAGATGGGGCTTGCGCTGGATGGACTCTTGCAGTCCGGTGCAGTAGCCGGTGAATTATGCGACTACACCTGCCCTTGGGAGCGCTTCTGTCAGTCCTTGCAGCAGAAAGCCACCGTTTATTTGGACGCTTTTGCAGGTGCCGCCTATCCCGAAGACCGCCCCCCTAAGGCCCTTTTATCTCTTGCAGCAAAACAGCTCCCCGGCTTTGGCGGTAATATGGACACTGCCGCGGCAGATCTGACCCACTATCAAAAGCTAAAGTATGCGACCGTTGTTTTATGCGGCTCACGCCGCAGAGCTGAATCGCTTCAGGAGCTGCTGGAATCCAGAGGCGTGCGTGCCAATATTTGCATTCCTTTGGAAATATTGCCCCAACCAGGTCAGATCTTTTTGTCGGATGCCACCTTGCCCTTCGGTATGGAGTATCCATCCATCCATTTCTCCGTGCTGACAGAAGGTCAGCTTATGGCAAAGAGTGCGGTCCGCAAAAAGCCAAAGGGTACAACCAATCGTCAGAAGCTCAGCTCCTTTACGGACCTGGCCCCCGGCGACCTGGTCGTCCACGACAACTACGGCATTGGCCGCTTTGTTGCTATGGAGCAGATTCGTCTAGACGGCGTGATCAAAGACTATATCAAAATCGCCTATCAGGGTACAGATACCCTCTTTGTTCCCGCTACACAGCTGGATATGGTCAGTAAGTATATCGGCGGTGGCGAGGACGGCAATGTCCGACTCAGTAAGATCGGTACCGATGCTTGGCAAAAAACCAAGCAAAAAGCACGAAAAGCCGCCAAGGATATGGCAGCCGAGCTAATTAAGCTCTATGCCGCCCGTCGCAGACAAGAAGGCTATGCTTTCTCTGCCGACACCCCTTGGCAATTAGAATTTGAAGACAATTTCCCATACCCAGAAACCGACGATCAGCTTCGCTGTATTGCTGATATCAAAGCGGATATGGAATCCATCACCCCTATGGACCGTCTTCTCTGCGGCGATGTTGGCTTTGGCAAAACTGAGGTTGCTCTACGGGCAGTTATGAAGGCGGTAATGGACGGCAAGCAGGTCGCCATTTTGGTACCTACCACCGTTCTTGCCCAACAGCATTATCAGACCATTCTCTCCCGATTCTCCGGTTTTCCAGTGAATGTGGATGTACTCAGTCGCTTCCGCACACCAAAGCAGCAGAAAAAGACCATAAAGGATTTGAAGGACGGTCTGGTCGATGTCATTGTTGGTACCCATAAGCTTCTGCAAAAAGGTGTGGAGTATAAAGATCTCGGACTCCTGATTGTGGATGAAGAACAGCGTTTCGGTGTCAGCCATAAGGAACGGCTGAAGGAGATCTCCCAGGGTGTAGACGTGCTGACGCTCTCTGCTACCCCCATTCCCCGGACCCTGAACATGGCACTGTCCGGCATCCGGGATATGTCTACGATCGAAGAACCCCCTGCTGACCGTTACCCGGTACAGACCTTTGTTATGGAGCATAGCAATGCCGTTGTGGATGACGCGATCCGTAGAGAGATCATCCGAGGCGGGCAGGTATACTATCTACACAACCGGGTTGAAACAATTGACCAATGTGCTGCCGCACTAAAGCGCCGGATTCCCGGCATCCAAGTGGCTGTTGCTCACGGAAAAATGGGAGAAGACAGCCTTGGTGAGGTGATGCAAGCTATGGCAAACGGCGACATTCAGGTCCTTGTCTGTACAACGATCATCGAAACCGGTCTGGATATTCCTAACGCAAATACTCTTATTATCGAAAACGCTGATCGCTTTGGTCTTTCTCAGCTTCATCAGCTTCGCGGACGCGTCGGTCGTTCTAATCGCCACGCATATGCCTATTTCACATATAAGCCTGATAAAGCGCTGACTGAGGTTGCCGAAAAACGACTGTCTGCCATTCGTGACTTCGCTGAGTTTGGCTCCGGCTTTAAGATCGCAATGCGAGACTTAGAGATCCGCGGTGCCGGCAATCTTCTCGGTGCTGAACAGTCAGGTCATATGATGAGCGTTGGTTACGATATGTATCTTAAGCTCCTTGACGAGGCCGTTTTAGAGGAACGAGGCGAGAAACCGAAGGAACCGGAATGCACCGCCGACCTGAATGTAACCGCAAATGTAGACCAAGGATATGTCTCCCGTGGAGAAGAGCGAATGGATCTGTACCGTCGTATGGCTGCAATCCGCTCCCAAAACGATGCAGACGATCTGCTTGATGAGATTGTCGACCGCTATGGAGATCCCCCAAAGGGTGTTATGAACCTGATCGAAATTGCCCTTCTACGCGCCAATGCAAAGACTGCCGGAATCAAGGATATCCGCCAAAAGGGCAGCGAGATCCTTTTCACTCTTACAGAGCTTAATTTTCAGGCTGTCAGCTTTCTTTGCGCGGACACATCCTATAAAGGACGTGTCCAACTGCTTGCCAATTATAAGGAGCCAACCGTGCGTCTGAAGCTTGCCAGCGGCATTGATATCCTGCGACAGTGCAAGCTATTTGTACAGAAGTACCATCAGCAACTTCATCCCCAATAGTTGCTTTTTATCCCATATGTGATATAATAAAGGTATATTAGACGAGGTGTTCTCATATGGCTATTTTCAAAAGAAAAACAGAATATCTACAGAGTATAGACGAAGATACTCCAGAGTACCAGCAGTATCTTAAAGCGCAGGCAGTATCACGAAATAAGCGTATATTGAAGTATATTCTTATACTCATCTGCTGTGCACTTGCTGTGGGTCTTATGTTCTACACTTATGCAATTTATTCAGATAACTGGCTCCAAACCGGATACATCAACAATGTATCTATTGGGCGCGTTTCGCTACAAGGTCTTTCCGTTGAAGAAGCAATTGCCTTGCTTCAACAGCATGAAAGAGAACTTCTGCCTAAAAATGACTTGATCGTTAAGATTGCCGATCAAATCCTTGTTTTGACCTACCAGGACACAAAAGCAACTCTTGATGTTTCCGCTATAGCCAACACTGCCTATCTTCATGGGAGAAACAACGGGCGTGACGGTAATGATCTTTATGTTCTTGATCCTTTGGATTTTGTGAATGTTGATGCCGGTACTGTGCGTGCCTTATTAAAAGCCTTTGTTCAACCCTTTAATGGCCGTCCACAGCAGACCACTGCCGAGCTTATTGGCGAACGACCTGATTTAACGCAGGAGCCGACGCCTGGCGAAGCCAATCAAATTCTTGTAGTTACACTCGGCACTTCCAAATACCTGAGCGATCCGGAGACGATTTTCCAAACCCTGAAAACTGCACATCGCACGCGCTCCTTTGTAATTGAGGGCGAAACCAAGTTGGTCCAGCCAGATCCCCCAAGCGCCGCACTACTTTTCCACGAATATTGTATATCAGCCGTAAATGCCTCGATTGACCCCGAAACCTCCATCGTAACCGAATCCTCTGTGGGTTACGGTTTTCAAATCGGTGAGGTTCAGAAGCTTCTTGACGAGGCAGAGGAAGGCGAAACTATAACCATCCCCCTTATGCGTTTGCAGCCCAGTATTACCACAGATATGCTTATCGGCACAAGGCCATAAAATAGTAAATCCACCGGATATCGAAATATCCGGTGGTTATTTTATTCTTTCTGTGCAATATCCAAATGATAAGTTACAACACCCATGGCTGTCTGTTCAATAGCAATATCATAGCAAAGGTCAATCACACCGCCAAATTCATCAATATCCCAGCTGATCGCAGTAGCACAAACAGAAATCATCAGGGCACCAAATTCCATTTGATAGAGGGATTCATGGGGAACGCCCTTGCGAAATACCATCTTGGATTCCAATTTTCCCGTCCGGGTAAGCGTCACACAGTCCTTGCTAACGTAAAATGTTGTTGTCACACCGTCGAGACCGGTCAAATCGCTTTCCTTGTACGAGACGATCCAACCATTCTCCGCCTGCTCCAAAATACCTTCCGTGATCAGACTGATGATCTCAGGCTCCTGATCTCCGTAATCCTGCTGTCCGCGAAGAGACAGCATAACCGCTGTTTTCATCAATTGGCCTCCATTGCAAGCGTCAAAAGATTATCGATCAGTTCGCTGTAAGGAATACCGCTGGCAGCAAAAAGCTTGGGATACATTGAGATAGAGGTGAAGCCCGGAAGCGTATTGACCTCATTGAGGACAATCGTATTATCCGCAAAGGTTACAAAGAAATCTACGCGGGAAAGTCCACAGCAACCCAGCGCCAAATATGCCTTTACAGCCAGATCTCGAACCCGCTCTTCTGTCTCGGGAGATATGCGGGCAGGAATATATGCAACAGAAGTATCTGTTACATACTTGGCATCATAGTCATAAAATTCAGCTCCGGAATCAATTTCACCGCAAACAGATGCAACCGGTCGCTCATTACCCATAACAGCAACCTCGATCTCTCTGCCTTGGATGAATTCCTCAACAAGGATCTTATCGTCATACTTCGCTGCTTCTATGAGTGCGCTGCAAAGTGCATCTCGGTTTGCAGCTTTGGAAACGCCAACAGAGGAGCCAGTACCTGCAGGCTTTACAAATACTGGGTATGAGAACAGCTTTTCCACCTCATCACAAGCGCTGTCAATGCGTGTTGCAAGATCTCCCCCACGAACCAAATACCATTTTGCTTGCGGAATTGCAGCGTGGTCGATCACAAGCTTTGTCAGCGTCTTATCCATAGAAACCGCAGAGGCAGCCACATCCGGACCTACGCAAGGAATACCCGCCAATTGCATCAATCCCTGAATAGCACCGTCCTCGCAGTTTTCACCGTGCATAACGGGAAAAACCACATCCAAAGGTACAGTCTCCATCCCCTCAGGACGGAAGATCAACAACCCCTGCCCTCTCACGGGAGAAATTGCAGCAGGACAATTCTCAGGGAGCTCCTGCCAAATATCAGCAGGTAGCATCTCATACTGGTTTGCGGAAAACCATATCCACTTTCCGTCCCGTGTGATACCAACCGGATAAATATTATACTTATTGCTATCCATATTGTTCAACACAGATTCGGCAGACCGAAGGGAAACTGCATACTCAGGGCTCATACCGCCAAATAGAACACAAACATTCAGTTTATTCATCTCTACACCTCACATCTTCTGTTCAAGCGCCATCTCACCAGCCCGGAAAATATCACCTGCACCAACAGTCAGAACAAGGTCACCCGGCTGCGCGATCTGTGTGATCTGCTGGGCAACATCCTGCAGCGTCTCACAATAAATACTGCCAGGAATTTGCGCAACCAAGTCTCTGGAGGAAATACCGATCGTATTGCGTTCCCGTGCCGCATAGATCTCGGCAACTATCAGAACATCCGCCTTTTTTAGCTGCAGCACAAAATCATCAAACAGCGCCTTGGTGCGTGTGTATGTATGCGGCTGGAATGCGAGAACAACACGCTTGCAATCCATCAGACGTAAAGCCGCAAGGGTTGCCGCCAGCTCGTCAGGATGATGCGCATAATCGTCGTAGAGTCTTGCACCGCAAAGCTCACCTTTATACTGCATACGGCGATCCGCACCGGTAAAGGTGGAAAGACCCGCAGCCACCGCCTCCCCAGGAATCCCCAAGTACCACGCTGCGCCGGCAGCAGCCAATGCATTTTGAACATTGTGGATACCAAATACAAGCAAATCCAGATGGCAATAGAATACCCCGTCACAGATCACATCAAAATGCCGTCCGTCGGAAGATATATTCTTTGCATAAATCCGGTTGTTTTCAGTCAAGCCAAAAGAAATGTAGTCAAGCCCATCCAGTGCATCTGCAACATGGGGATCGTCCCCATTTGCAAGGATGGCATCGGTCGCAAGTTCAGCAAACCGGCGAAATGATTTCTGTACATCCTGAAGATCCTTAAAATAGTCTAAATGGTCTGCCTCCACATTGGTAATGACAGCAAGTGTAGGTGTAAAATTAAGGAAGGAGTCACAATACTCGCAGCTCTCCAGGATAATGGTGTCACCGTTTCCTACGCGGTGTCCTGCCTTCAACAGCGGCAGATAGCCACCAATCATAACCGTAGGATCCGCACCGGCTTCCATAAAAATATGGGTAGCCATAGAGGTGGTTGTAGTCTTACCGTGAGTACCGGCAAAGCAAACAGCATTTTTGTATGCCTGCATAATCACGCCCCACGCTTGCGCCCGTTCAAATACTGGAATCCCTCTACTGCGGGCACCGGCAATTTCCGGATTGTCATTATGGGCTGCGGCAGTACGGATAATACAGTCTGCGCCGATGATATTTTCTTCACTGTGACCGATTTTAACCGCAATTCCCTTGCTGATCAACTCGTCCGTAGACACAGAGGCATTCATATCGGATCCGGTAACGATCATTCCCATTCCCTTCAAAACAAGGCCCAGCGGACGCATAGAGACACCGCCGATCCCAACCAGGTGGACTCGCTTTCCCGGCTGTAAATATTCTCTTAATGCTTCATTTCTGCTATTCATAACAGTTGCTCCTTATGTAGCACATCTCTTCTTATTATACATTATCTTTTCTCTTTTTACAACTAAAATCTTTTTATATCCTCATTTCCTCATTTTCTATTCGCCCTTTCCCTCCGTAACGGAAACACAGACCACCCCGCAACAATCGTCGCAGTCAAGACCTGCCACTTCACGCAAAGACATTCTTTCGCCCGGCTGTATTTCCGCACAACGGAACACAAATATCCTTTCTTTTGAAGTAAAGACGATCTTTAAATTCTGCAGCACATTGTCTCCAACATTTTGTATCAAAAGCTCAGCACCACTCTCCCCTGTGGACAATGACCACGCATAAATGTCTGTTTGACGCAAAAAGCACGGAAACGGAAACGGTTTCCGATAGGGTGCCTCCCTCGCCGATTGCACAATTTCCGTAGCAACAACATCCAGTCCAAACCATAGACCTACGCACAGTGCGGCGATAAATACTCGATAAATAAGCTTCACAAAACCCTCTCCCCTCTTCTGTCCATTATAAAAATGGTGTAATTGCCGATTCAAGGGGAATTGGGCGAGAAAAAGAAAAACCTCCCTTGCTGTGAGCAAAAGAGGCTGTTCTATAATAGGGTATTTCACAATCGGTATCAATATGATATTTGTCCGGGTTTCTTTGCATCCAGAATAATAGAGACCATACCTAACTTTCCTTTTTGGTTTCGTGTATCAAAACGAAGAGATCTTCCAATTCTACCATCATTTTCGTTCCAATACTTATAATGAAAACTGCCTTCCGTGTCACACCACTCTAAAAGCTCAACCTCAAATCCAGCCTGCGTAAATACCTGTCTTAGCGTATCAGAATCATACACAATTTTATGTGTGAAAGCAGGATGATTTGGATCGCCATTCCCGCCAACCTGTACCATGTTTTGATACCATTCATTTCGAAAGTTCTTATCTGGGACTGCTACTCGTATATATCCACCATCCTGTAAATAATCAAAACAGTTTTGCGCTGCCCTACACCCATCGTCCAATGTCATATGCTCCCATACATGCTCAGCAAGAAATGCCGTAGGCTTTTCTGTTGCAAACATTCGCGCAAAATCCTCTCTATTTAAGAGATTTAATTCACTTTCCTGTGTACTCAACCAACCATCTAAAACCGTTCTGCCTGCGCCAATGATAACTTTCATTTCTCATTCTCCTTTACGGTTTGTAGCAAACTATTTTACTGTGTGCCAATTGGGCTATATCATTTACGATCCCGAGGAACGGATAGTATAAAAAGCCTAACGCAATAGCGTTAGGCTTTTATGGAGCGGGTGACGAGGCTCGAACTCGCTACCTCCACCTTGGCAAGGTGGCGCTCTACCAGATGAGCTACACCCGCGGAACAAGAGCTATTATAGCAGATATTCCCGAAATGTCAACAGCTTTTTCCGGTTTTTTGAAAAATTTGAAAAATCAATATTCCGAGTAATCCCAGACATAGTCTGTCATTTCACTTGCTACATTATAGAAAAAACGCCCCTGCTCGTGGCAGCGCAGCAAATCCACATGATATGTGCGTCCGTTCACTTTAATGATATTCCAGTACCACGCCTGACCGGACCGTGCACCGGAGATAGTCTCGCAGTTTAATCCTGCCTGACGGCACATAGCTGCATAGACTGTTGCCACCGCCTTACTGTCACCTACACCGTGAAGCAGCAAGCTGTAGGCCGGAGTAATGGATGTTTGCACGGAATAATCATGCCGATTGATCATCAAAAAATAGTAAAGCTGACCATACTTTTCCATCGTGGTGCTTTCTCCGCTAACATACAGCTCGGAGGAAGTAAATACAAGGCTGACCTGCTCCTGCATCCGCAAGAGGGAATCCCTCCCGGTGCCATAGGTGAAATAAAGCTCCACCACCCGATCCTTCCCATCTTGGGGATACATCGTCGCTGAAACGCGGGGCTCCTCCATCACAAACTGAGGATAACGCATCGCGTAATCCTGAACCAACTGCGTCAGATCAGTTTCCGTATAATTCTCTACATAGACTGCAACACGGGCCGTCATTGTCCGCAATGCATGATACACAACATCGGCAAACTCCCTTGGAGATTGGGCTTCCAGAACTGCATCAATTTCAGCTATGTTGCGGTGGTACTTGATCTCTACTGCAAGGGCGGGTCTGCCAAAGCTGGTGCCGATCTCGTAGTCGATCTCCGAAACGGCGTATGCGCCCAAGGGATAGACCTTATGCACATACTCCACCGCTTCATCTAAATACTCCTCCCATCCTTCTTCCATCTCCACCATAGAAATGGTTTGTCTCTGCTGACCGTACTCCACCATATTAGTGAGAATCAGCACAATATCCTCATAATTTTCCGGTTCCTCCAGTGACTCCTCCGGCTGTACATTCTGTTCCTTGTGGGGAACAACGGAAGTATAGCTACCGTTCATCCAGGAATTACAGCCAGTTAGGAGAAATACTACCAATACGCTTATGACGATTGCCGCTCTTTTCACTATACTCCCTCCTGTTCTTATAGAGAATCCTTCGAATAACGGGAGAAGCCGTCACCCAGCACCTGGTGCGCTTCTTGCACAATTACAAATGCTTGCGAGTCTATAGCAACCACAAGGCTCTTTAGTTCTGCAAGCTGCTGTCTCTTCACGGCTGTCAGTATAACCTTCTTCTCATTTCCGGTATAGGAACCCTGACCATTTAAGAAGGTCGCTCCGCGGTGAAGCTGAAGCGCAATCTGTTCTGCCACTTCCTGATGCTTGTCCGAAATAATCAACACAACCTTGGAGTAGTCAAAACGATAAACGACAATATCGATCACTCTGCCGGTAATGAATATCGCAACACCACTATATAGTGCACAGCTAACGTCGTTAAATACGACACCGGTAAGCGCCGCGATGATCAAATCAAAACCCGTGCAGATTACACCGATCCGAATATTAGGCCAGCGTAATTTCAAGATGCGCACAATAATATCCGAACCACCGGTAGAAGCGCCGGACGCAAACACAAGACCTAAGCCGCCTCCTGCAAGAATACCGCCGTAAAGGGCGCACATAAGAGGATCAATATCGACTGCAGGCAAAAAAGCAAAAGAGTCAATCGAAACAGCAATGGCAAGCATACCAATCAAAGAGCCGACAAAGAACTTTCTTCCCAGCAAAAAAGCCGCAAGTGCAAATAGAGGGATATTGATCACTGCAGTAACACTGCCAACTGTTCCAACCTCAAAGAACTTTACAAAGATCATACCAAGACCCGATACACCACCTGCATTGAGACCGATAGGGGCAAAAAACATATTGAATGCTATGCCAAATAATGCACATCCAAATACGATCTTAATAAAGCCAATGACCCATTGCCGTTTTTTATGCATGACTTACACCTCAAACTGAATTTGCTTTTCCTGGGCGTCCTCCTCTTTCAGAAGTGCGCCAGCCGTAGGAATATTTCTGCAACGATAGCGACTGGGATTTGTAATACCGCTACCCTCCAGTAACTGTGCATCGGTAAGTGTTGCTATTTTCTTCAGAGTTATTGCGTTGACACCGATGGTGTTACGGGTCGTCTTGGGCTGCAGAAGGGCACTGGAGAAGATTGCCGCACGGTTATCACTTGTATAAAGAACGATCTGCTCGTCCTTTTGCAGTGCAATACAAGCCTTCAAGCCACTCTTGTCGGAGTATGCTCCGGTAAGGCGACGGCGGTTGGTTTTGGTTTCATAAGCGCTCAGGGGCACCTTCGCCGCCTTGCCGTTTTCAAAGAAGAATAGCACGAAGCCCTTATAATCACCGGGGAAGATCACTTCCACCACATTTTCACCTGCATCCATACCAAGCTTTTGGGGTAGATAATCACCAAGCTGGGAGGCCTTGCCGTCCTCAAAATCGGACAGCCTTGCCTTATAGCACTGATGCTGATCTGTAAAAACAAGCAGTTCAGCGCGGTTGCTCGTCTCTCTGGATAGCCGCAGCTTATCGCCTTCCTTGAATTTCTGTACACCGGACATCCGCAGACTTTGGGGCGTGATCTTCTTAAGATAGCCATCCTGAGAAACAAACACAGTAACAGGATAGTCTGGAATATCCTCCTCTGGATTTTCTTCCTCGCTGTCCACGGTCTGGTATACGATCTCCGTCCGTCTGGGCTTACCGTACTTCTGCGCAACCTGCTTCAGCTCACTGATAATTACATTACGGAGCTTTCTGCTGCTGTTAAGTGTACTACGCAGCTCCGCAATCTCCTCTTCCAGCTGGGAGATCGCCTTGGTTTGCTTCAGGATGTACTCCTTGTTGATATTACGCAGCTTGATCTCCGCTACATAATTTGCCTGGGTCTCATCGATACCAAAGCCGATCATCAAATTGGGGATAACTTCGCTTTCCAGTTCCGTCTCCCGAATGATACGGATCGCCTTATCGATATCAAGAAGAATACGTTCCAAGCCCTTCAGCAGGTGCAGGCGTTCTTCTTTCTTTTGAATTTGGTAGTAAATCCGGCGGCGGACACATTCTATACGCCAGGCTGTCCACTCCTCCAAAATTTCGCTGATTCCCATGACCCGGGGCATGCCGGCAATGAGAATATTGAAATTGCAGGAAAAGCTATCCTGCAAAGGGGTCAGACGGAACAGCTTTTGCATCAGTTTATCAGGCTCGACGCCGCGGCGCAGATCTATGGTCAGCTTCAGGCCTTCCAGATCGGTCTCGTCACGCATATCCGCGATCTCCCGGATCTTCCCAGCGGTGATCAGTTCATTGACCTTATCTAAAATCGCTTCACTGGTGGTAGTATACGGAATTTCTGTGATTTCAATCAGGTTTCCGTTTTTCTCATAACGCCATTTTGCCCGCAGCTTGAAGCTGCCGCGACCGGTACGGTAGATTTCACGGGTTGCCGCTTCATCAAACAAGAGCTCAGCACCTGTGGAAAAGTCCGGTCCGGGCAAGGTTTCCAGTACATCGTGCTCCGGGTTGTCGATAAGAGCAATGGCAGTATTGCAGACCTCTGCCAAGTTAAAGGAGCAGATGTTGCTTGCCATACCGACAGCAATGCCTTGGTTGGCAGAAACCAGCACATTAGGGAATGTGGTGGGCAGCAAGCTGGGTTCCTTTTGGCTCGCATCATAATTATCAACCATATCCACCGTATCGGAGTCGATATCCCGGAAAAGCTCAGCGCAGATAGGGTCCAACTTTGCTTCCGTATATCGTGATGCCGCATACGCCATATCCCGGGAGTAGACCTTGCCAAAGTTACCCTTGGAGTCTACAAAAGGATGAAGCAGAGATTCATTGCCTCGAGCGAGACGGACCATAGTCTCATAGATCGCCGCGTCACCGTGAGGGTTGAGCTGCATTGTCTGGCCCACAATATTGGCGGATTTTACGCGCTTACTGCCCAGAAGGCCCATCTTATACATCGTATAAAGGAGCTTTCTGTGAGACGGTTTGAAGCCGTCGATCTCCGGAATTGCCCGGGAAACGATGACAGACATCGCATAGGGCATATAGTTGATCTCCAAGGTCTCAGAGATTGCCTGCTCCGTGGTAGAACCCTGCAGACCAACCACGTGATCGGTATTGACTTTTTTCTTAGTCTGTTCCGTTTCTTTCTTTTTTCGTGCCATAGCGCACCTCTCTTAGGAAATGTCTGCCAGTTCCAAATATCTGGCGCCGTTTTCCGCAATAAAATTCTTACGCTCCGCCAGGTTATCACCCAGCAGAATATCAAAATAGTAGCTTGTCCGCTCTGCGTCCTCAGGCATTACCTTAATAAGGCGGCGGGTCTCCGGATTCATCGTGGTCATCCACATCATCTCCGGATCGTTTTCTCCAAGGCCCTTGGAGCGCTGGATGGCAGGCTTTTTCCCTGACAAATCCTCCCGGAGGATCCGCGCTTTTTCCGCCTCATTATAGGCGAACCAAGTCTTATCCTTATAAGTGATCTCAAAAAGCGGAGATTCAGCGATATAGACATAGCCGTCCCGAATCAGCGTAGGGCAAAGGCGGTAAAGCATCGTCAGGATCAGGGTGCGGATCTGGAAGCCGTCCACATCCGCGTCGGTACAGATAACGACTTTATTCCAGCGGAGATTGTCAATATTGAAGGAGGAAAGCTCCTTAGCCTTCTTGCCCTCGATCTCCACACCGCAGCCCAAAACCTTCATCAGGTCCGTAATGATTGGAGAAGCAAAGATCCGGTTATAGTCTGCCTTCAAGCAATTGAGGATCTTACCGCGAACTGGCATAATGCCCTGAAATTCTGCGTTTCGGGACTGCTTAACGCTACCCAATGCAGAATCACCCTCGACGATATACAGCTCTCTCTGAGCTGGATCCTTGCTGCGGCAGTCCACGAATTTCTGGACGCGGTTAGCAATATCTACCTTTGCAACAAGATTCTTCTTCACATTACTGCGGGTGCGCTCTGCGCTTTCCCGGGCGCGCTTATTAATCAGGATCTGCTCCGCTGCCCGGTCTGCTTCCTGTTTATTTTCGATAAACCAGACTTGAAGCTGATCCTTAAAGAAAGCGGTCATTGCTTCCTGAATAAACTTGGAGTTTACCGCTTTTTTGGTCTGGTTTTCAAAGCAGCCAATAGTGGAGAAGCAGTTGGTTACAAGCACAAGGCTGTCCTGAATATCCTGGAAAATAATTCTGTTGCGGCTTTCCATTTCACTCTTGTTGTATTTTCCCGTATCGCGCAGATATTTATCAAAAGCAGCCGTGAGGCCAAAGCGAACTGCGCGGTCGGGGCTGCCACCGTGCTCTAACCAAGAGGAATTGTGATAGTACTCGATTTTTCTGACCGTCTTGCTGAAGCAAAAGGAGCAAGTGATTTTCAGCTTCATCTCCGGGCGTGTTTCTGAGTCTCTGCCGTAGCGCTCAGCTTCCCAGTAGGTAGGCATAGTAAAGGCATTGTCCCCTACAAGCTCTTCTACATACTGACGGATACCGTCCGGGTAACAAAAAACCTCTTCTTCAAACCGCTTGCCAACCTGATTGCGGAACTTAAAGGTAATTCCCTGGTTAACAACGGCCTGCCGATACAGCACATCCCGGAAATATTCCAACGGAATCTTAATATCTGTGAAAACCGTCGCATCCGGCTTCCAGTGGAAAAGAGAGCCAGTCTTGCGACCGCGGTCGGTGGGTTCTTTCTTTAGACCGCCCTTGTTTCTGCCCTTTTCAAAATGAAGGTCATAGCGGAAACCATCGCGCCAAATAGTTGCATCAAAATATTCAGAGGCGTACTGGGTGGCGCAGGCACCAAGGCCGTTAAGACCCAGCGAGTATTCGTAGTTGTCGCCCTTAGAATTCATCTTGCCGCCGGCATACATTTCGCAAAATACCAGCTCCCAGTTATAGCGCTTTTCTCTTTCGTTATAGTCCACAGGACAACCGCGGCCAAAGTCCTCCACTTCAATGGAGTAGTCTTCATATCGGGTGACAATGATCGTGTCGCCGTGACCCTCACGGGCCTCATCAATGGCATTGGAGAGAATCTCAAACACCGCGTGTTTACAGCCTTCCAGATCATCCGACCCAAAAATAACAGCGGGACGTTCCCGAACACGCGCCTCATTCTTCAGCATTGAAATACTTTCGTTACCATATTCTTCCTTAATCGGTCTTGCCATATTCGCACACCTGCCAATATCTACATAATTTCACAAGATTATTATACCCGTCAAGGGGCATAAAGTCAACCGAAACGAAAAAAGAGAGATGCAAAATGCACCTCTCTTATCTTATTTCCTCAAAAATTTCCTCAAAAAATTGCCGATAGGCAGTGGGCAGCGCCGCGCTATCGCGAATTTCTTCCATTGTCAGCCATGTGTACTCGGGACGCAGGGCTGAAGCCTGCAGATAAATGCCCCGCATTTTCCACACAATATGGGTAAATATGTGGGTCTTTTCCACCTCAAATAAAAGGTTACTGACCCTGAAGCCCAGCTCCCCTGCTACATCAATTGCCTTTTGTCCGGTAAATGCTCCTATGGCATCCGGAAACTGCCAAAGGCCTGCAAGCAATCCTTTTTCCGGGCGTTTTGTCAGAGCGTATCTATCACCGCAGGCAACGACAAACACCGTCCGCTCCTCTTCCCTTTTGGGTCGTTTGGGAGTTCGTTTGGGAAGCTCAATTGCACGGTGCTTTCCTTTACAGAATGCTTTGCAAGGGCAGGCAGTACAGTCCGGCGCTCGGTTTGGTCCGCAAACCGTTGCACCAAGCTCCATAAGGGCTTGGGTAAAGTCTCCGGCTTCCTTCGGGTATGCAGATGCAAGCTTCCTTTCCACATTCTTGCGGAAATGGGGTGTATCAGTAGGGGTATCATCGTCGGTAAGTCTTGAGATCACGCGCAGCACATTGCCATCTACTGCCGGTGTAGGCTGACCAAATGCAATAGAACAGATGGCTCCAGCGGTATAGGGTCCGATACCCGGCAAAGACAGCACATTATCATAAACCCGCGGGAATACACCATCATAGTCTCGCATAATAACATTTGCCGCCTTTTTTAGATTGCGGACGCGGCTGTAATAACCAAGTCCCTCCCAAAGCTTATGAAGAAGCTCGTCGTCCGCATCCGCAAGCATTTCAATGGTTGGCAGCGCATCCAAAAAACGGGTGTAGTAGCCGCGAACAGCCTCCACACGGGTCTGCTGGAGCATAATTTCAGACAACCAAATGTGATATGGCTCTTTATCTCCACGCCAAGGAAGCTGACGGTGATTAAGATGATACCAAGGAAGCAAAGTGCCGGGTAATGCACGATATATCTCGTCCATATTACACCCTACCTACATTACCGTTTTTACGGAGTGAGACCATACAGATCGTCGTAAGCAAAAGTCCCAATGCAGCAAAAATGACCCAAGAGATGATGGTCGCATCCCAGCCATGAACTTCTGAGATCACAGCAAACAAGTAGGTAGACAAGGCGCTTCCCACATAGGTCGCAGAATTGATCAGTCCCGCATAGAAGGATATTTTTCCGGTGCCACCCAAAAGTTCCGGCAGATAGTATGTCTGCAGAGAATTAATACCGTGAAGGCCGCCGCTTCCAAGCGCAATAAACAGAGTGGAGAGCACCATAGAGTTGGTACCGGAGATCCATAGCAGTAATAAAAAGCCTGTTGTAATTGCAAAGTACAGGGCAATGGCTGCAAAGGCATCCCGCTTCATTGCAACCAAAACCTTATAGGTAGTCAGTCCAATGAACATATGGGTAGCAGGAATAGCAACACCGGTCAAAATGGAGACAGTACTCTCCACCTTAAATGTCTCAGAAATAAAAGTAGGCATCCAAGTAGTGATGCCATCACGCAGAATCCCTAACATAGCAATGCTCAGCAAAATGATGGGCAAAAGCTTCCATGCTGCCTTATTGGCAGTCATCTCTTTTTCCTTCTTCTCCTCCAATTTGGCAGGAACAAAGGAGATATTTTTCAACAGCGGGGCCGTAACAACAAACCACAAAAAAGCAGCCACTGTCGCTACTGCTGCTGCAATATAGAATACCAGTTTCCAACCGGAAAAGCTGATAACCAGCGGAGATATCAGGTAGACCGCTATGGTTGCAGCAGCACAGCTTGTACCGATGACCGGCATCAGTCGGTTATAGTCCTCTCCTCTAAGCGAACTGGCACAGATCTTCACAAGAGGCGGCCACATCATCGCCTGCGCCATGCCGTTTACGCCCCATACTACCGCCATTGCAGGAATGGAAGGAGATACCAAGGGCATGATCACATTACAGAAAGATGCTATCAAAAGTCCACTGAAAATCAGCAGTCGCGGAGATATGCGGTCACCCAGAAAACCGCTTACGAGCTGACCGACACCGTAGGTAATAAAGAGTGCTGTGGTGATAGCGGAGGCGGCTGACTTCATAACGCCCTCGGACTGGATAAACTCCACCAATATTGCGCCGAAATTCAGCCGGGTGATATAGCTGGAAAAATAGATCATCCAGCCAAGAACCGTCAGCAGCCGGATGCTCTTTTTATCCGTTAATTTATATGTCATTGATTACTCACGACCTAACAAAAGTTTTTTCTATATTTTAGCACCGCTATCCCCTCTTTGTCAAGGTTGCCACAGCTTCCTCCAATCCATTAAAATGCAGGCAAACCTCTTGTCAAAAAGAGAAAATCGCGGTATAGTGTAAATAGTGAATATCGCTGATCGTAAATTAAGGAGGAGCGGTTATGAAAAGTCATAAAAAGATTCTATCTTTTATATTAGTAATGACACTTCTCTTGTCTTTGACTGCCTGCGCCGGCGCGCCGGCCGATGGCTATCTGGGCTCTTACAAGGATTCGATTGCATCCGGCGAAGCTGCAGAAGAAGATGTCGCACCTGACGGCAATGCGCCTACCAAAAGTGCAGTCACGCTGCCTGCGGGTATGATCACCGCAGGTGCCTGGAACGATAATGACAATTATACTATGTGGCAGGAGCTTTTTTGTCAGACTCCCGGAGAAACCGAACCCGGGAAGTTCCATAAGTACACCGACGACAGCAATGATTGGGACCTCAACTCCATTAAGCGGGTAAAAGTCACCGTTACAAATGGCGAGCAAGCCGTTGCAGGCGCAAAAGTAACTGCTATTGACAGTAACGGAAATGCCGTGTTCTCCGCTATTTCCAACGCAAACGGAGAGGCATACCTATTTACAACCGAAGACGCAGGCTCTGTCCATGTCAGCAGCGGCAGTGCAAGCGCAGAGGCAGCCTTTACCGCAGAGCAAAAGGATCTCTCCGTGGTACTTGACGGCGCTGCAGAAAAACGAAATGTAATAGAGCTGATGTTTGTAGTGGATGTGACTGGCTCAATGGGTGACGAGCTTCACTTCCTAAAAGCAGAGCTTGCGGATGTTATCTCCAAAATCGCCCAAAATGATACACAAGCCACCATCAAGCTTGCACTTCTCTTCTACCGGGACACCGACGATCAAGTGCCTTTTGATTATTACGACTTTGTGGATGTGACCACGCAATCCGGTATGCAAAAGCAGCAAGCCGCCCTTGATAGTCAGCAGCCCGATGGCGGCGGTGATTATCCTGAAGCTGTAGATGCTGCCCTTGAGATGGCCGTTGGCAAGCAATGGAGCACTGGCGTGACTACAAAGCTGATTTTCCATGTGCTTGATGCCCCTGCCCACGAAGAGGCAAAGCATCAGGAGAAATTTAAGAGCGCAGTTCTCTCTGCTGCCGAAAAGGGAATCCGCATCTCCCCCATTATTTGCAGCGGTGCGGCAGAGCTGACAGAGTATACGATGCGTCAGGCAGCCATCTACACCGGCGGCACCTTCATATTTGTAACCAACGATTCCGGCATTGGTAATGATCACCATGACCCCGGACTTCCCAATGCAACGGTAGAGCTTCTTAACTCAATGCTTGTCCGCCTTGTAAAAGGCTACCATACCGGTCAGTTTGATGCCCCCATCTACTGGAAGGATGACCCGGCATTAAATACGCAATAACGAAACGCCTCCCGAAATTGGGAGGCGTTCTCTTATTATGCTTCAGCGGTGTATGCGATTTTTCCGTCAATAAATGTCATATAAGCTTCGCCGCCGATGGTGGTCAGGGGGTCAGCTGTCCAGATGACGATATCCGCATCCTTACCCGGCTCTAAGCTGCCGATGCGGTCAGCAACGCCCAAAACCTCTGCGGGGTTGATGGTAATTGCCCGCCAAGCAGCCTCCATAGGCAGTCCAGCCTGAGCTGCAAGACCGGCGCACATAGGTAAGTTTTCCAGCGTGATGACCGGGGCATCGGTGATGATGCAGATCTTCACACCGGCATCGTGCAGTACGCCTGGTGTCTCAAAGCTCTTATTGCGAAGCTCCGGCTTTGTCTTATTGGTCATCGTAGGACCAACCAGCGCAGGATAGCACTCCTCCGCCAGCTCATCAGCAATGAGCGCACCTTCCGTGCAGTGATCAAGGGTCAGCTTTACACCAAATTCCTTTGCGATACGGATGGATGTAAAAATATCGTCTGCCCGGTGGGCGTGGGCCTTGAGAGGGATCTCGCCTCGCATTACCGGCAGCATTGCCTCTAACTTCATATCAAATTTCGGCTCTTTGCCCGCTTCCTTTTCGGCAAGGTAATCCTTTGCCTTAAAGAGCAGTTCACGAAGCAGAGCTGCGGTTGCCATCCGGGTTTTGGGCGTCTTCTTATTCTGACCGTAAACACTCTTAGGATTCTCACCAAAGGCGCATTTCATGGCCGCGTTTTCCACCATCGCCATTTTATCTGCCCGCTTGCCGTAAAGCTTCGCGATCATAAAAGTGCCGCCAACAACATTCGCACTGCCGGGGCCTGTACACGCGGTAGTTACGCCGCCACGGATGGCTTCGCCGAGGGCAGGATCCATAGGATTAAAAGCATCGATGGCGCGCATATGGGGCGTGATAGGATCGGCGGATTCATTATAGTCCGCGCCCTCCCAACGCATGCTCTGATTATGAAGACCGATATGGCAATGGGCTTCGACACAGCCGGGCGTTACCAGCCGTCCGCCTGCGTCGATTATATCCACATCCGTAGGTACTTCCAGTGTTTCACCGATCGCAACGATTTTACCATTATCAATGAGAATAGAGCCATTTTCCAGCTCTGCGCCAACGATGGGCTTAATATGTCCGTTTTTAATAAGAATCATCTTTTTCTCTCCTTTATGTATGATTTTGGGTAAATAAAAAAGTCTCAAAATTGGTTTTATGTTTGTACTTAACAGAGGCTTTTCGATCCTTTTCCACAATGATCCTTGCAAGATTGATGTCATTGATCGCTGCAATGGCAACAATATAGTGAATCATATCCGCCAGCTCCGCACCAAGTTGCTCTTGCAAATCTTCTTCATCGGTGGCCTTTCTGCCAGCTCGTTTGTTCAGCACCTCTGCAACCTCACCGATCTCCTCCACAAGCTTCATAAACATACTTTGCTCGGTTGCCCATCCACCATAGTGGTCAAAAAGGTACGCCTGCAAGTCCTCGATTGACAGCTTCATTTCTCTCATTCCTTTCAAAGTCCTTTCGATCGTATGTAGGCATCTAACTGTTTTTGATTTCTGATAATGGCGACCTTATCACCGTATTTTGTAATTACACTTTTATATAGGTCCCGCGTCTTTTTGCTGCGGCCTTTCCAGAGGATCCATTTCATAAATTCTAAATCATATTTTTCTTTGCAACCCTCCCCCATATCCGGGCGGGTCTTGCCCTTGTAGACAATAGATCTGCGCCAGGCGCGATACAGACAGGAAAAGCGGTTAAAAAGAAGGATCACAATCTCGTCCGCCTCCTCCACGCGACGGTCAAAGCTTAGCTTGGAGTAGTTGCCGTCGATGACCCAAGCGTCGTTACTATCCATAAATGCCTCGGTCATTTTCTCCTTTTCTTCTTGACTGCGAATCTCCCAACCGGGTAAAAACTGCACCGCATCGAAATGGAGAACAGGGATATTATATTTTTCTACCAACTTCCGCGCCAAGGTAGATTTCCCCGACCCGCTGTAGCCCATAATGGCGATCTTCATAAAATAACCTCACATTATTAGTAATGTAACCCACAAAGCAGCAACAAATTAGCGGGTAATTTGGGACAAAATGGTGGGATCCTTCAGCTTATGGTCCTCTGCAAAGAGGATCACCTTAGAGATGATCTCTGCCGTCTTCGGGTCCTCATCTACGAACGGCAAGAAGATCCTGCCCCGATGCTGAGAATGGACCGGCAATACGCTAAGCATCGTGCCACCGATCTGGTGTACTACACCGCTGCCAAGATGGATCGAATAGCGCGCCAGCTTGCCATGGACAAGTGCGTGTTGGCTGTCGATACTGACATTTTGCAATCTCAAAAGCGGCAGTGTGAAACCAAGGATCGCAGCACGCATTTCTACCGTAGAATGGCTGGTCTCGGGATCGACACCGCCAGCGTGGGCAACGGAGACTGCCATATCCACATCCCGCATCACCTCAGAGAAAATCACCTCAGGAATATCGTCGATCAAAAGCTCTTCTCCGGTCTTACGGTGGTAGAAGGCCACATATTCCAGTGTAGGCGCTTCAATATCTGCAGGTGTAAACCAGTCCGCTATTGCGAAAATGGTCGCTACGATATCCTCCCGGTAATAGACCTTTTGAAGCCCCGTGTCCACATCCGCCACCCAACGGCGTTCCTTCAGGCATGCCGCTGCTTTTTGAGGTTGGATCTGATTTCCGGCATAGCGCACAGAACGGTAGCTGCCCAATTCGTCAGTCGTTTTTACATAGAGTTCACGGAATACCTGACGGAAGGGCTGAACGATTTCGTGGTCAAAGATATATTTTGGGAATTTGACCCATTCCCCGGATATGTATAGGTTGTAGGGATGCGCAACGCAAAGCTGCGCGTCACCGTTGGCAGATAGCACAGTACCGTCCGGATCTACAAGGGCTTCGCCGTTAAAGAAACCAAGCTGTTCCTCATTGCAAAATACCAGCTTTGTCAGAATAGGCTTCACAACAGGATTTTGCGCCAATGCAATGAGCTCGCTCAGTGAAAATACAGCGCCGTCCTCCATCGCCTGCTCGAACATTCGACGGGTGCGTCGGTACTGTTCATTGAGCTGTTTTTTCATATCCGCAAGCTGAAGCACATAAGGCTCCTTCTTTGCCTTTGCGGGTAGGGATTTTAGCTGTTTACCATCCTTGAAGCACAAAACATCCGCATTCCCCAATTCGTCAACCGCCAAACGGAAGGTCCATTCCATAACCGTGTGGTCTGTAAATAACTCTGCATTTTCTTCAACCAGTTGGGTCTCCATCCGCAGAGTCAGGCGCATTGTGTCAGAGAACCCGGCATTGGTCGCCAAATTCCGTAGCGCCGCCTCTACTGCTTTCTTTTCGCTATTTATCCGCTGAGCGCCAAACTGACGGCTTTCTTTCAGGAACTTTTGCAGGAAGAAATAGCGGTGAGAGAGATCAGCATCGTCCCTTAAGGGGATAACCGCATAGGCCATGACCAAGTCTTTATTCCGCTTTTCTTTGATTTCCGCCTCGGTCGCCTCCCGATCCAGTCTCCCAAGGGCGGCATCGGCAAATTTTCGGGCACGGGTGTGCTTACTGCCGTCAGAGATATACTTTGCGGCATCATAGATAAGCTCAAAGTCCTTTTCACCCAGCTGTGCATAAGCGCTACGAAACCAAGCCATATCAAAGGCACCCATATTCAGTTCTTCGTCGGTAAGGGGTGTGAAGCGGGCGATCACCGCTTTTTTACGGTCATCAAACTGCTCGTTCATATGGGCCATAAAGTAATAACAAGCGGACTTAAAGCCGTTAAAGTCCAGATACTGCCCGATAAGATCGATCCAATCAGGGCTATAGATAGCCGCTTCAATGAGCCGCTTTTTCGTGATGTCTGTGCCTTTCAGTAGCTTTGCCAGCGTTTCGGCAGAATCCGATGCACCCGGTGCGCAATGGGCAAGCAAGTAACTTAGATTTTCCCGCTTGGTGCCGCCAATGCGTCCGTAATAATAGGTCGCGCGGTCAAGAGACTCCTTACCTAAAGCAGAAAGGATCTTTACAAAGACCTCTGAGCCACACAAGCTTTGAATTCCGGTGACTGTCCGGGAATACTGTGTCATACTATCGCCACGAACCAGCTCCTCGCCAAGAACGACATCCACCAGAGTCTTCGATACCCGATGGCACAGTACGATCATTTGCTCATCAAAAGCATCTATCTCCCGGTCCTCACCAAATAGCTTTTCCGTATGATAACGCAGACGGTTGCCATGATAATTGGCAATGGTCTTGTGGGCCACTTGGGTATCGTCCTCAGGGTACAAGGCGCTGACCGATGTGGTAAGCTCCAACGCAGATTTTAAGTTATTTTCGTCCATTGCGTAGCAGTAGAGGGCGGCGTCGGAGATCAGACCATAATTGCGTGCATACAGATAGGTGCCCATATTCGGCAGCATATATTCCCCAAGGAATCTATCCAAATTTCCATAGATATGGTCGAGAATCGTAGCTTGCGTACGGGAGAGCTTTTGCCCGTAATTTTCTTCCATAAACTGATCGGTTGCACGGAAGCTGCGGTCGTAGATGCACACCGCAATCGGGATCAGTCCCTTTTGCAGCTCCCCTCTGCCGATATCCAGCCAGTATAAGAAAGTGGCGATCTGCGGGTGAGCAATAAAATGCCCGGGAGAAGCAGAACGCATTTTCCGCTGCAATACCATTGCCTGCCGCATTCTGTCATCGGCAAAGTGGATATGATCGGGCAAGGGCACTTCCGCAGAATCCGGTTTACCACTACAACCCAGTAACATATCCTCCGGCAGGCATCGTGCGATCCAGATGCCCACAGCAGCCGCGAGCCGCGCGCGGACATCTCTGCTCAGCTGCTTAAAGAGCATACAACACACGATGCGGCGCAAATGCTCCATATAGCGGCAAATATATTCACGCTCAAATCCGGCGCCAAACAAATCAGATATGTATACAGCGCAACGCTTAAGATAGTCATACTTTTGCGCTTGCGCATTCATAAGCACAAATATTCTTACGAGGTCATCGACAGTCACCTCGTTTTCTGCCTGCCAACGCTCCCAAAGATCCATGCGGGGCACCGCAGGATCATCATTGCCGAATTCTGTAAAATGGTTGATCCAGCAGCTAATAGGCATTTCTCCCTGCCATGGCGTAGAAAAATGCTCCGTTTCGTGGGTGACAAAGAATCGCGATAAGCTAAGGAGCTGCTTTTCTGCCCTCTGCGCAGCGGCGCAAGGTTCGGGCTTCGGCAGCATCTTTGCCACAACAGTCTTTCCTTCTAAGACCTGCTTTTCAATCTTAGAATCCGGGAAATAGTGAATAAATTCTCGGATACATTCCATTGTAAACGCATCTGCCTCGATCTGCGGTACATAGCGGTCTTCCAGAGTAAAGAGTTGTTTCTTTTCAGGCTTTGCCGCCTTGGGCAGAAGCTGATCGATCAGGATCTGCTCCTGCGTGGTAGGCTGTTGAATCTGACGGACATAGGATAGACAATTTTCTGCAACCACCGCCCGATCCTTCTGCTTTCTCAGCTGTAACAGCATATCCAGCGCGGCTGTTCGTTTCTCCGTCTTTGATGCGGAGAGTAAGCGACCGATGCTATGGCACAATGCCCCATCTTCCTGCTTTAACAATAGTTCTGTGGCAAAGCTTCGCAGATCTTCATAACGCAAACGAAGCATATCCTCGATGGCAAGATATTCGTCATCCCGAAGCTTCATCTCCCGAAGCTGTTTTACCGCCTCGTGACGGGTATAATAGCTTTTATCGCACAGACCGGCGAGCAAAGCTTTTCGCACCGGCTCTGTCTGATCTACCTGCGCCAAAAGCTGTACATAAGTACTGCGATAATCTGCACCGAACTCCGGCAACATTGGGCAAAGTCTTTCTATACGCCCCTGATCCTTCGTAATAAAGGCGATGGTCATCGCTTTTTCCAGCAATTCAGACCGGGTCAGTACCACCTTGTGCCAAGGGAAAATGCAAGGCTCAAATACAAGCTCTTTTTTCTTCATCTGACCGTAGAGATCAATAAGCCAATCACAGTATTCTGCCCCCTCACGCTCTGTCGCAAAATAGAACTGCTGTTCTTTTTTGGGTACATTGTGGGCATTATGATAGGACACGATATTGTGAAAGCGCAGGAAGCAGGACAAATAGACCGCAAGAATATCCCACTGCTTTGGAAATCTGCTGAGCACCACCTTTGCTGCGCTGTGCTGCAATAATACATCATCCAAATTTGCAACATAGTAGCCTGCAGACAAAACCTGGTGGTGTGTTCCCTCTTTGCAGACCGTCTCCAGGACCACTGCCGCTTTTTCGACAGAGTGGAAAGCAGTACTCCACAGCGAAATATATATCTGCATCGCATCCTCGGAGTTCAAGGCCTCTGCCCGAAAATCGTCATCCTTTAAGCAGCGCAGAACCAGCTCTATACTCTTAGCGCTGACGCGCTCCAGATCCCGAGTCTCCTCGGTCATAAGACCGAGCCACATGCCAACTGCGCGCTTTACGGAAGAATAGCGGATAAGATCATTTTCCGCAATGGTAGAGAGAATGGAAAAAAATGCCTCTTTCGTACCACAGTCTGCGCTTTCGCAAATGGCTTGGCGCAAGCCCTCCTGCAGTCGGGCGGCTACAAGAAGCCTGCAAAGCGCGCTGTGCATCCGCTTGTTATGACTCATAACAATGCCGCTTATCAAGCTGTGAGAAACCGTCGTAAAGCCGTTTTCACCGTTTATAATTTCGTAAACGATGCTCTCTAAACGTGGATCCTCCTGATCCAGCGCATAGGCCAAAACCTCAGGTATAAACATATCGGTCTGTATCGTCTTATTGCGAAAATAACTGATGGTTTCGTCCGATAAATTGCCGGTAAGAATATCGCAAATATCAGCATCCAAATGGCCGTAGAGGCGGAAGTTAACAAGCAGCATCCCCAATCTCTGCAAATAATGGAGATAATTATCCGAGCGGAAGCTACGACTTTGTAGCGAAGCCGTGCAAGAATAGTCACGGATATTGTCCGCAATGTAGAAAAATGCATTCTGAAGCCGCGCCGGCACAAGGTCCTCAAGGATCCAAGGCATTTCCTTTTTGAAAAAGTCGGACGGCTTTGTATATTTCCCGGAGGAAATAGCAGGCGCAAAAAGAGAATAAAAAACATTTTGCAATGTAAAGTTACCGGAGATATCGCTTTGAGGCACTATGCTTTGCAGCTTTTCTGCTATGCGTTTTTCACGCTCAGCAACGGTTTTGGCATATCCTCTTGCCAATTCCACGCGCTTTGCATATAGCTCATTTTCACTTACCATATTTGTTCCTCCTTAGAAGATTCCGCCAGTCAACATTGTAAGGCGAATGATCGCGACAGTGTCGCCATCCTGCAAATTCAAAGGTGCATCCAATGCCTTTATCTCCTGGGCATTGATGAAAAAGCGATAAAGACCGTCCGAAAAGGCCTCAAGCGCCACATTCAAAGCACTCTGAACATTCGCTTCTTTTTCGCCAAAAGGAATTCCAAATCCGATCTTACCGACCATTGCCATATCCTCCAGCTGAGCGCCTCCGAGCGGTGCGTCTAGCCTGTTCTTATCTAAACGGCGATTATACTCTGCTACACTCCTTGTAACTATAAAAGAGATCAATTCCCGCAGCGTAGCACACGCAGTTTCCATTTCATAAGGGATCGTCCCGACAGCTTGTACGCGTTTTCCGATCTTCTTTACATGAATATAGATCTGCATAGGTCATCATCTCCTAAAAGAAGGTTGTGCATCTATTATACAATAAAGCATACCTAAACGCAACGGATTTTTATGACTGTGTCAGGAAGGGTGACGAGCCTGACCGCTACGCTTAAGTTTTTCGTATCCCTTTGGCAAAAAAATAAGGACACCGAATGGTGTCCTTATTTTTCCGGTACTTGAAAGGGACTCGTTTGCATTTTCTCCCACAACCGTGGGAGAAAATTAAGGTAGCCACCAGTTTTTGCACTGGTGGCAGCAATATGCCACCGGCATATTGCATTTTACATCTTCGAGTCCCTTTGTCGAAAAAAAATTAAGGACACCGAATGGTGTCCTTAATTTTTTGGTACGCCGAAAGGGACTCGAACCCCCGACCTACTGGTTCGTAGCCAGTCACTCTATCCAACTGAGCTATCGGCGCATAACGCTTTTCTCAAGCGCTCCAGTATGATAGCACATTCCTTTCCAAAAAGCAAGTACTTTTTTCGGAATTTATAAAAATTTTTTATATTTTTTCGATAGTTCACATTTTCCTCTTGTAATTTGTAGCTTGCGGGGTTATAATAGCGAGGATAATTGTTACAGGAGGTCATATTATGGCTGTTAAGATTGAAAAAGATACTATTATTGGCGATGTGCTGGACGTTGCACCTCAGGCTGCACCTCTGTTCTTCGCTATCGGTATGCACTGCTTGGGCTGCCCCTCTTCCCGCGGTGAGACTGTTGAAGAAGCCTGCATGGTTCACGGCATCGAGTGCGAGCCTTTCCTTAACCAACTCAACCATTTCTTAGAGGCTTACGAGGCCGATCAGGCTGCAAAGGCTGAAAACTAAAACCGGCTGTGCCATCCCGTTTTGCCGGGATGGCACATTATTTTAGTTAAGAGTTAAGAATACAAAGTGAAGAGATATGGAAATTAACTTATCGCCAAGGCTGCTGCTTTGCAGTCAGTTTGTAAAGTCCGGTGAGCGGGTTGCAGATGTAGGCTGTGATCACGGGTATTTGGGCATCTATTTATTAAAAACGAATATTGCATTCTTTGTCTTTGCCTCTGACATTAACCCCGGACCACTTTCCAGCGCGGTGCGAAATGCGGAAAAGCATGGCGTTGCCGAACACATCTCCTTTCATCTGTCCGCTGGTGTCCGGGATGTGCCCCGGGAGTTTGATACGATGATCTGCGCCGGAATGGGAGCAGATACGATGCTATCTATATTGGAAGACGCACCGTGGTTGCGTAACGACAGGTACCGTCTGATCCTGCAATGTCAAAGCAAAACACCGCTGCTTCGCAGCTACTTATGGGCAAACGGCTGGGATATCCGGCAGGAGAAAGCTGTGAAGGACGGTCGGTTTGTTTATACGGTTATGGAAGTGGTTCGCGGTGACTATACGCCCATAAATGCAGGGGAATCCTATTTCTCCCCTGCCCTGTCTGCCGACAAGTCAGCAGAAGCCAAGGAATACCTGAAGCGGACTGTGCGGATGCTTCGGCTTTCCGTAGAAGGCAAAGGCGAAAATGCAGATCTAACCGAAATCGAAGCACTTCAAAAATTGGAGGAATTACTATGATCACAGTACAGAACATTATGGACTATATGGAGCAGCTCAGCCCCTATTCTCTTAAAATGGATTGGGACAGCGTCGGTCTTCACTGTGGAAGCAGAACTGCTCCGGTGAAGAAGATCATTCTTGCTCTTGATCCCTTTGAGCATGTTTGTAAGGAAGCTGCTGAATGGGGCGCAGATCTTCTACTTACTCACCATCCCCTGCTCTTCCACGCATTGCCTGCTGTCACCGACGACTCCAGCATTGCCCGGAGTGTAATGATCCTTGTTCGCAATAATATCAGCCATTTCTGCGCACATACCAATCTGGATGCTGCCGAGGGCGGTGTCAACGATGTATTGGCAGAAACACTGGAGCTTACCGATGCAGCGCCCTTTGCAGAAGGTCTTTGGGGCGTGATGCGCAGCGGTTATGTCAAAGAGCAGAGCTTTGAGGATTTTCTCGCATTTGTTAAAGAAAAGCTGGGCACCGACGGCCTGCGGTACTGCGATGCCGGTAAGCCCGTCCACAAGGTTGCTGTGGGCGGCGGTGGCTGCTCCGGCGGATGGCTGGAGGCTGCAAATAACGGATGCGACACCTTTGTAACTGCAGATATTAAGTACAATGAATACTGGGACGCACGGGAGCGTGGTCTCAATTTGATCGATGCGGGACATTTCCATACGGAGAATCCTATGGTAAAGGTGTTGGCACAGCGTATCTCCCAAGCTTTCCCCGAATTAGAGGTAAAAATCTCAGAAAGTCACACCGATTGTATGAAATACTATTGATTTTTATTAAGACAAGTGATAAAATAGCGAAGAATTTTGAGAAACAATTGAAGGGAAGAAACACATATGTCCGGACATTCCAAATGGCATAATATTCAAAAAACCAAGGGCGCGCAGGATGCCAAGCGTGCTGCCGCGTTCACCAAGATTGCAAAGGAGCTGATCGTAGCAGTTAAGGAGGGCGGCGGTATTACCGATCCCGCCAACAACTCTCGCTTAGCTACCGTTATCGTTAAGGCTAAGGCTGCCAATATGCCCAACGATAATATTAAGCGCTGCTTAGAAAAGGCTTCCGGCGCCGGCGGCGGCGACAACTACGAGACCATCACCTATGAAGGCTACGGCCCCGGCGGTGTAGCTGTGATCGTAGAGACTATGACCGACAACCGCAACCGTACCGCAGGCTCTATGCGTCACCACTTCGATAAGTTTGGCGGCAACCTGGGTGCTTCCGGCTGTGTCAGCTGGAGCTTCGATAAGAAGGGCGTTCTGGTCATTGACAACGAAGACGGTGACTTGGACGAAGAAGAGGTTATGATGGATGCTATGGAAGCAGGCGCCGACGATTTCGAGGCCGAGGATGACTGCTTCACCATCTACACCCTGCCCGATGATTTTAACACTGTTGTTGCAAATCTTTCTAAGTACACCTTCGCTTCCGCCCAGATCGAAATGGTTCCCCAGAACTATCAGAAGTTAGAGGACGAGGAGCAGATAAAACTCATGGAAAAGCTCATCGATATTATGGAAGATGATGACGATGTACAGAATGTCTGGCACAACTGGGATCAGGAATAATTGCATACAACAAACCGGATGCCGAGGCATCCGGTTTGTTATTATTTGTCTGCTACGAGCTTTTTGATTTCTGCAAGTTCCTCAGGGGTGATATCCTCCCGGGAGAGGAGCGCTTTTACAAGACCTACGATTTCGGGCTGATAACGATGGCTAAAAATGGTGGTCGCAAAGTATTCCTCACGGGTCAGAGCAGGCGCGAAAGTACGGCCAAAGGTCTTTGTACGCTTCACAAAGCCGACTTCCCGGATGGCACCCTTGCGAAGTAAGCTATTGAGCATAATGTGCACAGAGCTGTCCTTCCAGGACTTTTGGTCCTGACGCTCCAAGAGATCACTGCGGGAAAGAGGCGTATTACTGTTCCACAGCACATCCATAATTTCCATTTCACTTTTTGTTAATACCATAGCACGCCTCCATAAGCTTTGTAAATTTATCATACAAAGATTATACCGATGTGTCAATTGTGATATTCACTTCACTTGTATTATTTTTGTCTGCTTTTTGATTATTTTTTGAAATATCTCAAATTCTGCCACAAATTTACCGCTCAAAAATAATCTATTTGTATATTTTCCTCTTTTATATAAAATGCCGCAGCTTCCGCTGCGGCTATAGATTTACTTCTTACGGAAGGACTTGCAGTCGGTGCACTGCTCCATTGCAGGATTGCTTTCGTGTGTGCCCACTAAAATACGGTCGAGAGAGCAATAGTTTGCCTCGTCGCAGTGATAGGCGCACTGGGAAACGGTACATTCGATGCACTTATTGGCTTTGCAGTTCATTTTGGTCTCCTCCTTTTTTTCGTGATAGGCTTAGTATGCACAAAACCGCAAAAACGATACGAAAAACGCGTACCAAA
>SVLR01000062.1 GCA_015067785.1 Oscillospiraceae bacterium | reverse complement strand
ATTTTGGTGATCCCCGGTGGCGGTTATGGGCATTTGTGCGCGGACCGGGAAGGAGAGCCTGTTGCTATGGCATTTCTGCCCTATGGCTACTGCGGCTTTGTGCTTCACTATACCACCGGTCGGTTAGAACCCTATCCTGCCCAGCTTCGGGAGGCAGCGCTTGCGATCAAGCATATCAGGGACAATGCAGAGAAATACGCCATTGACCCGGAAGCGGTGTTTGTCACCGGCTTTTCCGCAGGCGGACATTTGGCAGCCTGCACCGGTGTGTTTTGGGATCGCCCGGAGGTGACAGAGGGGTTGGATATTCCCTATGGCTATAATAAGCCCCGGGGCATTATGCCCATCTATCCCGTCATTAATGACAGAGGACACATAACCTCACTGCGCAATCTCTTGTGTACAGACACACCGACACAGGAGCAGATCGCATATGTCAGCGTAGATCGGCATGTGACTGCCGGCAGCGCACCGGCATTCCTGATGCACACCGCAGATGATGGGCTGGTGGATGCCCGCAACACTCTGGAGCTTGCCATGGCTTATGCCAATGCCGCAGTAGAATATGAACTGCATATTTTCCCCCACGCACCCCACGGTGTTGCGCTGGGCAATGAAGTGACCGATTGCGGCAATTCCCAATGGAACGATCCAATGATCGCCCGCTGGGTGGAAATGGCTGTCTATTGGGCAGAAAAACTGTGCAAAAATCAATATAAATAAAGGAGATCAATATGGGAAAAGATGTAATTGTGGCTTGTGACTTTGCAAGCGCCGCGCAGACCTTCGCGTTTTTGGACAAATTTACCGGCAGAAAGCCTTTTGTAAAGATTGGCATGGAACTTTTTTATGCAGAAGGTCCTGCCATTGTAAAGGAGATCAAGGCCCGGGGACATAAGATCTTCCTGGACCTGAAGCTCCACGATATTCCCAATACCGTGAAAAAGGCAATGTCCGTCCTGCGGAATCTGGATGTGGATATTACGAATCTCCACGCAGCCGGCACCAAGGCGATGATGGAAGCAGCGCTGGAGGGACTGACCCGGGAGGACGGCACAAGACCTCTGCTGATCGCGGTGACCCAGCTGACCTCCACCGATCAGGAGAGTATGGAGCGTGATCTGCTTATTAAAGAGCCCATCGATAAAGTGGTTATGCACTATGCGCAGACTGCGAAGGCTGCCGGACTGGACGGCATCGTCTGCTCTCCTTTAGAGGCAGGTAAGGTCCATGATACCTGCGGGAATGGCTTTTTGACCGTCACCCCCGGTGTCCGCTTTGCCGACGGTGAGGTGGGTGACCAGAAGCGGGTGATGACCCCGGCGCAGGCAAAGAAGATCGGCTCGGACTACATTGTAGTCGGTCGTCCCATTACTGCGGCGGCTGACCCGGTTGCAGCCTACGAGCGCTGCGTGGCGGAGTTCTGCGACTGATTCCCCCTAAGAAAGGATTGTTCCCAATGTTTACCCCTGATGAAATGATGCAGCTGCTTCAAAGTATGATCTGGCTGCTGGCCGGCGTGGGTATTTTTATCGTCGGTATGAACTTTTTGAGCGAGGCGCTGGAAAAGAGCGCAGGCTCCGGTATGAAAAACCTGCTTGGCAGAATTTGCGGCAACCGTATTTCCGGTGTTGGCATCGGCGCGGCGGTAACGGCTATTATCCAAAGCTCCTCTGCCACCTCTGTGATGGTCATCGGTCTTGTCAATGCCGGTGTTATGACCCTGATGCAGGCGGTGCCCATCATTATGGGCGCCAATATCGGTACCACCATTACCGGTGTGCTGGTGGCGCTGAAGAACGACTTTTTCAATATGGCCATGTACTTCCTTGCTTTCGCAGGCGTGATGATGGGCTTTGTGAAAAAGGAAAAAGTACAGATCGCGGGCAGCCTTTGCAGCGGTCTTGGTCTTATTTTCGTGGGACTTAATATTATGAGCAGTCCCGAGGCCTTTGGCAGCGCACTTGTAAAGGAACTGTTTACCGGTATTTTCAGCGTGATCAACTTCCCGCTGCTGCTGATCGTGGTGGGCGCGATCTTCACTGCCCTGATCCAAAGCTCCTCTGCGGCTACCGGTGTGGTCATCACCATGGTCGGTACAGGCATTTTGGGACTGGATATGGCGTTGTTCATTGTCCTTGGTGCCAACATCGGTACTTGTGTGACTGCGCTTTTGGCATCCGTAGGCGGTACCTCCAACGCAAAGCGCGTTGCGCTGATCCACTTTACCTTTAATGTAATCGGTACGGCGGTTTTTACAGCGATCATCTGGGCGCTCAAGGACCCGGTAGTGACCTTGTTGACCAATCTCTTCCCCGGAAACGATGCTATGTCCCTGCAAATGCGTGTATCTGCATTCCATGTGGTCTTCAATGTGACCACTACACTTCTGCTTCTGCCCTTTGTACGGCAGATGGTGCAGCTTGCGGAAAAGCTGATCCGGGACAAGGAAGAAATGCAAAAGGTGCGCCATTTGCGCTATGTAGATGACCATTTGCTTGCAATGCCGGCCGTAGCTATGGTGCAAACAAAGCAAGAGATCAACTATATGCTCTCTGTTGCAGAGGAGAATATCCGCCTCTCTCTCAATGCCCTTTGCACCGGCAGTGATCAGGATGGAGAGGTGATCAGCGAAAACGAGGACATCATCGATTTCACCAACAGTGCGCTGACCTCCTTCCTCATTAAGCTTTCCGCGACCCAGATCAGCGAGAGCGACGAGGCAACCATCGGTGCCTATTTCCATGTGCTCAATGACTTGGAGCGTATCGGTGACCATGCGCTGAACTTCTATGAGCTCAGTCAGGAAATGAAGAAAAAGGAACTGCAGTACTCAAAAACAGCACAGGATGAAATTGCCGCAATGTGCGAAAAGGTAAGAAAAATGTTTGCGGTAGCAAAAGCAGCCTTTGAAAATCTGGATCAGAGCCTGCTGCCGGAGCTGACTGCCTTCGAAGAGCAGGTAGACGATATGAAGGAGCAGCTTACAAATAACCACTACGCCCGTCTGTCCGGCAGTAGCTGCAGCGTGACCCACAGTCCCTACTATACCTCCACCGTAATGGGCTTGGAGCGTGTGGCGGACCACCTTGTGAACGTAGGCTACAGCATCAAAAACCCCACCGGCTCTCAAAAAGAACGGTCGTAAGAACTTGTAGGGCGGGGGCTCGCTCCCGCCAAATAATCAACGGAGGAAACCAATATGGAAGCGTACAAGAGAGAATTTATAGAGTTCCTGCAAAACGCTGGTGTGCTGAAATTCGGTGATTTTACCGCCAAAAGCGGCAGAAAGATCCCTTATTTCGTCAATGCCGGTATGATCAAGACCGGTGACCAGATCACCAAAATGGGCGAATTCTACGCCCGCGCGTACTTAAAAAAGTTAGGGGAGAAAAAGGCCGTTTTATACGGTCCTGCCTATAAGGGCATCTCTCTTTCCATCTCCGCAGCGGTTGCCCTTTCCAAAAAGGGACTGGATCTGCCCTTCTTCTTTAACCGCAAGGAGGTAAAGGACCACGGTGAGGGCGGTGTATTCGTTGGCTATGTGCCCAGTGCCGGGGAAGAGGTGGTCATCATTGAGGATGTGATCACAGCCGGTACTGCTATTCGGGAGAGTATGGAGATCCTCAGCCATTTGGAGGGCGTCAAGGTGGCGGCTACCTTCATTATGGTAGACCGGAAGGAAAAGGGTCAGACCGACAAGGGCGCGATGCAGGAGATCGAGGAGCAGTTCGGCTTCCCGGTCTACTCCGTTGTGGATGTGTATGACATCATCGAATACTTGGAAGAAGACCCCCAAAATGAAGAAAATGTGACCCGGATCAAAAACTACTTAGCGGTGAACGGAGCAAAGCTATGAGAAGTCTCATCGATATTACAGATTTTTCCGCAGAGGAACTGCAGAGCCTTATGGATACTGCCTGCCATATCATCGAAAACCCGGAAAAGTACGCAGAAAGCTGCAAGGGCAAAAAGCTGGCAACCCTGTTTTTTGAGCCTTCTACCCGGACGCGGCTCAGCTTTGAGGCGGCAATGTTAGAGCTGGGCGGCAGCGTCATCGGCTTTTCCGAGGCAAGCTCGTCCTCTGCCAGCAAGGGCGAGAGTATGGCAGATACCGCAAAGATCCTCTCCTGCTATGCAGACATTATGGCAATTCGCCATCCGAAAGAGGGTGCGCCCTATGTGGCGGCAAAAAATGCCTCCATTCCTGTCATCAATGCCGGCGACGGCGGCCATTGCCACCCCACCCAAACCCTTGCGGACTTACTTACTATCTACCGGGAAAACGGCAGACTGAGTAATATTACCGTCGGCTGCTGCGGTGACCTGAAATATGGCCGTACCGTCCACTCGCTGCTGGCAGCCCTGAGCCGCTACGAAAATGTCAAGGTGATCCTCATCTCTCCCGAGGAGCTGAAGCTGCCCGGCTTTGTCCGCAAAGAAGTACTGGAAAAGTGCGGTATGGAATATGTGGAGACTACCTCGTTGGAGGCTGCCATCCCGGAGCTGGATGTGCTGTATATGACCCGGATCCAGCGGGAGCGCTTTGACGATCCGGCGGTTTATGAGCGGCTGAAGGACAGCTATATTTTAGATACGGAGAAGATGAAGGCCGCAAAGGAGACCATGCGTGTTCTCCACCCGCTGCCCCGTGTCAATGAGATCAGCGTAAAGGTGGACGAAGACCCCAGAGCCGCCTATTTCCGTCAGGCGCTCAACGGCAAGTATATGCGTATGGCGCTGATCTTAAAGCTCCTTGCAGATGCCCGGGAGGGCAAGCAGATGATAGAGCCTGAAGATGTGCTGGTGGATACGCTCAAGTGCACCAACGACCGCTGCATTTCCTCTACCGAGCAGGAGCTGCCCCATATCTTTAAGTGTATGGACAGGGAAAACGGTATCTACCGCTGCATCTATTGCGAAGCAAAGAAAAAGCTGTAAGAAAAAAGCATCCACCGATTTTTCGGTGGATGCGTTTTTGCATATGCAACCTGTTTATCTCTTTAACAACTTCTCTGCGTTTTTGTGGAAGATCAGTTCCTTTTCTTCCTGGGTAAGGGGCAACGCACGGATGCCGTCAACGGTCTGTTTTTGCCCACGCCAAGGTGTATCTGAGCCAAAGAGTACCCGGTCTGCGCCAAAATCCCGTATCAGCTTTTGGAAGTCATCCGGGTCCATAAGACCTAAGGCTTCCTGAGAATAATAGCCCCGCTCGCCACACTTTAAGCTCCGAAGTCCCCAAGAGGTTTCAAGATATACATTCGGCAGATCACCATACATATCAAGGGCTTCCTCCCAGCACATCAGCGCACCCATATGGGCACCCACAAAGGTCACAGGACCGGCCTGCTTTAAGGCATTACGGATCTGCTGGGGATCACTGTTATAGACGCCGGGATAGGCAGGCTCCTTGCCGGAATGGTTGACGACGATCAGACCCAGCTCACCGCACTTTTCCAGTACGCGAATGGACTTGGGCTCGTCGATCTGAAAGCCTTGATACTGGGGATGGAGCTTGATGCCTTTTAGGCCTGCGGCAGCGACGCGCTCTAATTCCTCTTTCCAGTTTTCCGCATAGGGATGGACACAGCCAAACCACACAAGATCGGGATCTCCCTGCTGCGCGCCTGCGATCTGCAGATCGTTCATATGGGCAATTTTCAGGGGGTTGGTGGCTACCGAAAGCAGCACGCTGATATCTACACCGGCTTCCGTCATCGATGCCCGGAGACCCTCTAAAGAGCCGTCGGTGTAGGCGGGTGTGGCTGCCTTTATTTCAATGGTGGCAATAGCGTGGGCGGCAATTTTCTTGGGAAACATATGGGTGTGAAAATCAATGATCATTTTT
>SVLR01000061.1 GCA_015067785.1 Oscillospiraceae bacterium | reverse complement strand
CTAACCGACCGGTGGTATAGTGAAGCACAAAGCCGCAGTAGCCATAGGGCAGAAATGCCATAGCAACAGGCTCTCCTTCCCGGTCCGCGCACAAATGCCCATAACCGCCACCGGGGATCACCAAAATGGCCTTACGTCGTTTTTCGCCTACCGCTTCCGGAACATAGGCTTCCAAAAATACATCCGGGCGATCCTGACGCAGAGGGATCTTTTCATAAAGCATAAGTTATCTCACCTTTCCAATGATTTCGTAAAGATTTTGGATCCCGTAGCTGTCTATTACATCGGGCAGCTTTTCAATAATATCCCTGCAAATATAGGGATCGACTAAGTTTGCCGCACCGATCTCTACCGCTGTGGCACCGGCGAGCATCATTTCGATCACATCCTCGGCGCTGCTGACACCGCCCATACCCACCACCGGGATCTTTACGGCATTTGCCACCTGATAGACCATCCGCACCGCCACCGGGAAAATGGCGCTGCCGGAAAAGCCGCCCATTTTGTTTGCGATGACGGGTCTGCGTGTTCTCAGGTCGATGCGCATACCCAGCATGGTGTTGATCAGGCTGATACCGTCTGCACCTGCATCCTCGCAGGCTTTTGCAATAGATACAATGTCCGTTACATTGGGAGAGAGCTTAACGATCACCGGCTTGGTGGTCACCGCCTTGACTGCCTTGGTGACCTCGGCAGCCGCCTTGGGGTCTGTGCCAAAGCTCATACCGCCGCCGTGGACATTGGGACAGCTCACATTGACCTCCAGCCAGCCTACCTGTTCCTCTTTATCCAGCTTTTCGCAAGTATAAGCATAGTCTTCTACAGAAAAGCCGCTGACATTTGCCATCACCGGCTTATGGAAACACTTTTTCAGCTTCGGCAGTTCCTCGGAGATGACCTTTTCCACGCCTGGATTTTGCAGACCTACCGCATTGATCATACCGGCAGTACACTCTGCGATCCGGGGTGTGGGGTTGCCGAAGCGGGGGTCTTTTGTTGTGCCCTTGAAGGAGAATGTACCAAGACAGTTAATGTCATAAAGCGCGGCGTATTCATAGCCGTAGCCAAATGTACCGGAGGCAGGAATGACGGGGTTATCAAGCTCAATACCGCAAAGGTTTACGCTCAGTCTTCCCATAAAACTTCCTCCTTACGCATCACGGGACCTTCCTTACAGATCCGCTTATAGCCGGTAATGGTCTTGCAGCTGCAGCCCATGCAGGCGCCAAAGCCACAGCCCATCCGCTTTTCAAAGCTGAACTGTCCTGAGGTTTTGGATGCCTTATAGACCGCCTTTAGCATAGGCTCCGGACCACAGGTATAGAAATAGGAATAGTCCATATTCCCAAGGGCATCGG
This sequence comes from Oscillospiraceae bacterium, assembly GCA_015067785.1. Lineage (GTDB taxonomy): Bacteria > Bacillota > Clostridia > Oscillospirales > Oscillospiraceae > Faecousia. Next base: position 5,012 of record SVLR01000061.1, on the reverse strand, counting down.
TGACAAAGCCCTTGTGTCCATAGGAGCCATCAACGGTGGTAACGACAACACTGCATCCCAGCTTTTTGAATTCTTCTTCGTAAAAAACTTCGGATTTTGTGTTAAAGCCAAGGATAACCCGGACTTTTTTGCCTTGCTGGGTCAGCTTTTTCGCCAGCAGGTACATAGGGGGCACACCTACGCCGCCGCCCAGCAGCACCGGGTTCTCCCCGGAAAGGGATAGCTCGTAGCCGTTACCGAGACCGGTAAGGATATCCAGCTCCCCCTCAGTCATTGCCGCCATCTGCCGGGTGCCCTTGCCCACCGCCTTATAAATGATGGTAAGCTTGTCCCCTTCTATGTCGCACACAGAGATGGGACGACGCAGATACAGACCGGAAAGTTGGATATTCACAAACTGACCGGGGGCAGTAATGTGGGAAGTATCTCCCTGTAATACCATTTTATAGACATTTTCCGTCAGCGGCCGGTTGCTGACGATGTTAAAAATACTTTTTTGCATAGGTTCTCCTTATTATGCACAGCACTTTATACAGCCTCCCTTGTGCAAAGGGAGGTGTCAAAAATCTATTTGATTTTTGACGGAGGGATTGTCAATCCCCCACCGCTACGCGGAGCCCCCTTTACACAAGGGGGCCTTTTTACGCATCAATGGTAGAAATGGTCTGGGTGGTTTCTTCCAGAACATCCAGAAGGACACGGACGGTGTCCATTGCAGTGAAGATATTCACATTGTTCTCCGTTGCGATCTTGCGGATCTCAAAGCCGTCATTGGCAGAGCCCTCAGAGCCAGGATCCTTGGTATTAATGACATAGGCAATATGACCCTGACGGAGCGCCTCAGGGATCTCCTCGCTGCCCTCGCTGATCTTACCCAGCCTATGGGTGCGGATGCCGTTGGCCTTCAGGAATTTAGCTGTGCCCTCCGTTGCCTGAATGTTAAAGCCAAGGTTATAGAACCGGCGGATCAGCGGCAGGGCTTCTTCCTTATCCCGGTCCGCAATGGTGGCAAGGACCGTGCCGTAATTCTGCAGGTGCATACCGGAGGCCTGCAGCGCCTTATAGAGGGCACGGTTTAATTTATCGTCGTAGCCAATGGCTTCACCGGTGGATTTCATTTCAGGAGACAGATAAGTGTCCATACCGCGAATTTTATTGAAGGAGAAGACCGGCACCTTTACATACCAGCGCTTCTTTTCCTCGGGATAGATGTCAAAGATACCCTGTTCTTTCAAGGTCTTACCCAAAATAACCTCGGTGGCAATGTCCGCAAGGGAGTAGCCGGTGGATTTCGACAGGAAGGGCACGGTGCGGGAGGAACGGGGGTTTACCTCGATAACATAGACATTGTCGTCCTTATCCACGATAAACTGGATGTTGTAAAGACCCACGATGCCGATGCCCAGACCCAGCTTTTTGGCATACTGCAAAATAATGCCCTTGACCTTATTGGAGATGCTGAAGGGCGGATAGACGGAGATGGAGTCACCGGAGTGGACGCCGGTACGCTCTACCAGCTCCATAATGCCGGGGACAAAGACATTGATGCCGTCACAGATGGCATCTACCTCCACTTCCCTGCCCTCGATATACTTATCCACAAGAACAGGCTTGTCCTCGTCGATCTCAACGGCGGTCTTCAGGTAGTGACGGAGCTGATTTTCGTTTGCCACGATCTGCATCGCCCGACCGCCCAGCACGAAGCTGGGACGCACCAGCACCGGATAGCCGATCTCCGCAGCGGCGCGGATGCCGTCCTCGATTTTGGTCACCGCCTGACCCTTGGCTCTGGGGATATCCAACGCATTCATCAGGTTTTCAAAGGCATTTCTGTCCTCTGCACGGTCAATGGCAGCGCAGTCGGTGCCGATGATCTTTACACCCCGGTCTGTCAGGGGCTGTGCAAGGTTGATTGCCGTCTGTCCGCCCAAGGAGGCGATGACACCCTCCGGCTTTTCAAAGTCGATGATGTTCATCACATCTTCGGGGGTCAGGGGCTCAAAATAGAGCTTATCGGCGGTGGTATAGTCGGTAGATACCGTCTCCGGGTTATTGTTAATGATAATGGCCTCATAGCCGGAGTTTTTAATGGTCATCACCGCGTGGACGGTGGAGTAGTCAAATTCCACGCCCTGACCGATGCGGATCGGGCCTGCGCCCAAAACCACGATCTTCTTCTTTTCTGTCAGCCGGGAAGCATTGTCTCCGGTGTAGGAGGAGTAAAAATACGGAATATACGCGCCGGTATGGCAGGTATCTACCATACGGAATGCAGGGATAATGCCCTTCTCCTTCCGGAAATTAGACAGCTGCACCTCGGTGCAATTCCAAAGCTGTGCAATACGCTTGTCACCAAAGCCCATTTCCTTGGCGCTGCGCAGAAGCTGGGCATCCCAAGGCTTTTCAGAGAGCGCGGTATCCATTTCCACGATCCGCTTTATGGCCTCCAGGAAATAGGCGGTGATGCCGGTACACTTATGGATCTCCTCCACGGTTTCGCCCATTTTCAGCAGCTGACCGATGGCAAAGAGATTATCATCCCGGAACTGGGAAATATAAGTCCGCAGCTCCTCCCGGGTGTAATTTGCGAATTTGTTAATAAAGATATGGCTTGCGCCGTTTTCCAGAGAGCGGATGCCCTTTAGGAGGGCTTCCTCCAGATTAGAGCCAATGCCCATAATTTCGCCGGTTGCCTTCATCTGGGTACCCAGTACATTGGATGCGCTGACGAACTTATCGAAGGGGAAACGGGGCAGCTTTGCAATCACATAGTCAAGCTCCGGCTCAAAGGCCGCATTGGTATTTGCAATTTTAATTTCCTCCAAGGACATACCCACCGCGATCTTGGCGGTGACCCGGGCAATGGGATAGCCGGAGGCCTTAGATGCCAGTGCGGAAGACCGGGAGACCCGGGGGTTGACCTCGATGAGGTAATACTCGCCGGTGGTGGGATGGAGGGCAAACTGGACATTGCAGCCGCCTTCGATCTTCAGCTCCCGGATCAGCTTGATGGCGCTGTCGTTAAGACGCTTCTTGTCGGTCTCGGAAAGGGTCATAATGGGCGCAACGACCACGGAGTCACCGGTGTGGACACCGACGGGGTCGATGTTTTCCATACCGCAGATGGTGATGGCGTGGTCCTGAGAGTCCCGCATGACCTCAAACTCGATCTCCTTATAGCCCCTCACAGACTTTTCGATCAGCACCTGATGGACAGGAGAGAGCTTAAAGCCGTTGATGCCGATCTCGATGAGCTCTTCCTCGTTATAGGCAAAGCCGCCGCCGGTGCCGCCGAGGGTAAAGGCAGGACGCAGCACCACCGGGTAGCCGATCCGCTTGGCAGCTTCCTTTGCTTGCTCTAAGTCATAGGTAATCTCAGAGGGAATGGTAGGCTCGCCGATGGACTGACACAGCTCCTTAAACATCTCCCGGTCCTCAGCCCGCTCGATGGACTGGCTGCTGGTGCCCAGCAGCTGCACATTACATTCCTTCAGAATGCCCTTCTTTTCCAGCTGAATGGCTAAGTTCAGTCCGGTCTGTCCGCCGATGCCGGGAAGGATGGCATCCGGGCGCTCGTAGCGGAGGATCTTTGCCACATATTCAAGAGTCAAAGGCTCCATATAGACCTTATCCGCAATGGAGGTATCGGTCATAATGGTGGCAGGATTGGAATTGCAGAGCACCACCTGATAGCCTTCCTCTTTTAGGGCAAGGCACGCCTGCGTGCCTGCATAGTCAAACTCCGCTGCCTGACCGATGACGATAGGACCGGAGCCGATGATGAGAATTTTCTTTAAGTCTGTACGCTTTGCCATTTTTATTCCTCCGTCTGTCTTGTGTATACTACTTTTCCGTCACAAACTGTCATAACGCATTCCCCTTCCAGCTCCCAACCGGCAAAGGGTGTTGCCCTACCCATAGAGAGAAATGCCTCCGGGTCAACAGTAAATACTTTCTCCAGATCCCATACGGTATAGTCCTCTCCCATCGGGATGCCAAACCGCTTTCTTGGGTTATTTGCCAGCAGATCGATAAGCTTTGGCAGCGGCAAAATGCCCGGCTTTACAAGATAGGTGTACAGCACCGGAAAGGCGGTTTCGATACCTACGATACCAAAGCTGCTGCCGGATAAGCCTTTCCCTTTTTCCTCTGCGCTGTGGGGCGCGTGGTCGGTGGCGATCATATCGATGGTGCCGTCCAAAATGCCGGCGAGCAATGCCTGCCGGTCCTCCGGACCGCGAATAGGGGGATTCATCTTAAATCTGCCCTCTTCCTGCAGATCTCCGTCATCCATCACAAGGTAGTGAGGTCCGGTCTCTGCGGTCACATTGACCCCCCGCTTCTTTGCCTGCCGGATCAGCTCTACGCTTTCCTTGGCAGAAACATGGCAAATGTGATAAGCAACCCCAGTTTCTTCCACAAGACGGAGATCTCTTTCGATCTGGGCGTATTCGCTTTCGCTACAGATGCCCTTATGTCCGTAAAGCCGGGCATACTCCCCATCGTGGATATAGCCGCCGTGAAGTAAGCTTTCCACCTCGCAGTGGGCAACGATCATTTTCCCCAGCTTCTTTGCCCGAAGCATTGCATCGCGCATCATCTCGTCGTTTTGGACACCCTTACCGTCGTCAGAAAATGCAACTACATTTTCTGCCATCCCTTCCAAGTCCGCAAGGGTCTGCCCTTTTTGTCCCACGGTGATCGCGCCGTAGGGATAGATATGGATACAGGCATCGGTCTCTATGATAGAAAGCTGCTTTTGGAGATTTTCCCGACTGTCCGGTACCGGGTTCAGGTTCGGCATTGTGCACACCGCGGTATAGCCGCCACGGGCAGCGGCAAGACTTCCGGTTTTTACGGTCTCTTTATAAGAAAATCCCGGCTCACGGAAATGCACATGCACATCACAAAAGCCGGGAAAAACAACATATGAGGAATTTTGGGAAAGCAAATCCATAACAGTGGAGGAAGAAAAAACACCACCGCTCGGAAAACCAATGTACTGCTTTTTA
>SVLR01000060.1 GCA_015067785.1 Oscillospiraceae bacterium | reverse complement strand
GCTTGTTGGGATCGGAAAATTGGTCAATTAGGCTTTGGGCATAGTTGACTTGGTTATCGATCACTTCCGCAAAGCCCACCAAATGGGGATATTCCTTGTAGAACACTTCCCGAATCTTCTCCGCATGACGATGATTCTTGGCAAAAATAATCGTTTTGCCAAGCTTCTGGCCGTAGTCAATTTTTAAGCCCTCGGTCATCAGGATATGCAGAACCTGCCGAATGGTATCTATATTGAAAACCCATTCGTTCAGCGCGGAAGACATTATTTTTTCCGGAAGCTCATCATTTTCGTCAATAAATTTCTCTTCGTACTCGGCCTTTTCTTCGTCGGACAGCTCATCGTAAACAATGCCCTGCTCGATAAACTTCAGCTTTGTCTCTACGGACATAAAGTCTACGAGATAGCCGTCCTTTACCGCCTGCGCCAGTTCGTAGCCGTAAGTGGGCACGCCGTTTTCCAGTTCGAAGACCTCATAGGTATTCTTGTCGATCTCATCCTTGGGGGTAGCCGTGAGGCCTACCAGCGGCGCATCGAAATAGCTGAAAATATCCCGATACTTGTTGTAAATGGAGCGGTGCGCTTCGTCGCAGATCACCAAATCAAAATGACCGCAGGTAAAGAGCTTGCCCTGCTCGTCCTTCACGCTGTCGATGCAGTGCATCATAGTCTGATAGGTGGAGAATACGCAGTGGGCGGTGTAATTATCCTTATCCACGCACAAATTGGTGGTAGAAAGATCGGGCAGCAAATTGGTAAAGCTCTTCTTTGCCTGATGCACCAGCGCATTCCGGTCAGCCAAAAAGAGGATATTTTTCACCCAGCCGTGCTGCAGCAGCACATCGCACAGGGCGATCACCGTCCGGGTCTTGCCGGAGCCGGTAGCCATAACCAGCAAGGCTTTCCGGCGGTTCTTCATGTCAAAAGCATCGCAGACCGCCTTGATCGCACCCTCCTGATAGTAACGGCCGGCAATGTGCTTCTTCACCATCACATTTTTCAGGCTCGTCCGCATAGTCCGCAGGTTGAACATCTTCTCCAAATCCCGCTTGGAGTAGATCGTGGCGCATTTCCGCTCCGGGTACTGACCGTCTATGATGTGGGTCTCAAAGCCGTTGGTCAGGAAGATGGCAGGCTTGCGGCCGTACTTCTTCCCGAGGATCTCCGCATACAGCTCCGCCTGCTGACGGCCCTTGGACACATCCACGCAGGTGCGCTTGGCTTCGATCACTGCCAGTGGCTTGTGGGCATCGTCATAGAGCACATAGTCGGCATAGCCAACCTCGCTTTTGTTAGGCATACCGGGCAGCTCCACCTCGTTGATCCAGTCCTTGCCCTCGACCCAGCCTGCATCTTCCAGCATAACATCAATATAATGCTTTCGGGTCTCGTACTCGGAAATATCCAAAGGCTTAGGCACATAGGTCTGCTGCTGCTCTGTTCTGCGGGCAGTGAGCTGCTCCTTCAGCGCCTTGTTTTCTTCAATGAGCGCAGCAAGATCTACTTCCTCCGTGTCATTGCGAGGAGCCGCAGGCGACGTGGCAATCTCATATACGATCTGCGGATCAAACTTGGTCTCCTCATATTCGTCAGCATAACAGTAGGCAACGAAGTCCAGAAAGATGTGCAAATTCTCAAGGCACAGCATTGCCACCTCTTCCGTGATCTTGCCTGTGTTATGGGCAGCAATATTGCCCTTTTTCCGGATCAATTCCATCCGGGTATAGATATCCTGCCCTACGATGGCGCGGAATTCCTCCCGGCTCATGAGGCTCTGGAGGTTGTCCTGATAGGGCATCTCCAGCTCCTTATCCACAGAGTACATCCACTTTACGGCAAACTCCATCGCCCGCCGACAATTGAGGATACTTGCCGCCGGATCAATATGTAATATCTTCTCCGCTGCAATGGCCACATCCGCAAAGGATGCAAACCCCGGCTCAGAGAGCAAAAATTTGAAGTTGGACATAAAAGGTCACCTCGTCGTTAGATATGCTAATAATAAACCTGCCGCAAAAGTCAGTATATACCAGATTAGGTTAGAGGTTATGTTTTCTAAAACGCCAAGAAAGAAATCTTTTACACGATTCTTTTTCTCCATCTCTTTTGTCACAACATTACCGCCATTGTTGGCAACAATATTGCCACTTCCGTTAATGACCACGGAGTCTACAATATGTTGTGAAGAGACTTGATTTCTATTCTTTATCATCTTCTGTTCTTTCTGTAATTGCAATAAGAATTTCTCTAACATGACTCGACTATCAGCAGATGCGCTCACTCTGCCTAAACCGATATATCCAATGTAGACTACGCGATTACTCCCGTCATATATAAAAAAATCTAACGCTATTATTTTAAAGCTATCCGCACCATACGCATTTTCAACGAATTCCTCATAATTTTTGCACACACAAGAGATTTTCCCGATATAGAACTGGGTGTGTGTTTCTATTTTTGGTTTCGTCAGCCCTAATTCTAGGGATGTATTAGAAAGCAAATCATAAAACGCCACTACATCCTCATATGTTTTCAGTTTTACATCATCTATATTCTTGCTAAATGAAGCCATTCTTTCTCTCCTTATCCAAAGTATTCTTGCATCAGGGATTTTTTCAGCAGTTCCAGTTTGTCAAGGCTTTGCTGGATTGCCGATTTTGATTTGTCGGTCTGTTCGACGAAGGCTGCAAACTGTTCTTGTTGCTCCTTTGTAGGCACCATAACATCCAAATCCGAAAGTATTTTGAGATTGATGTTCTTTTGAGCTACCTGCGGTGCCTGTTCTTCTAATATTTTTTGAAAGAATCCAAACCAATAATGCATATAGGTAGCACTTACTGCATCATTGGGAACGAAACCCACAACACTATCCGGGAAACAAGCGTCAAAGGTGAGTATAGCGGTCTGTGCAATATTGGCGGCAATCGTTATACAAAGAGTCCCCGCCTTCCACATTTTGCTCTGCTGTAACCCCAATTCAGAGTAGGTATTCTTATACTCTGTGATATACAATCCAGCACTTGCAACCTCGCCAGTTTGAATCAACGGATACGGACCATTCAGTAATTTGGGGTCGTTGCGCGGACGATGCTGTGATCTTCCCCGATCCAATGAGCCTAGTTCACACAATTTTTTTGTTAGAAGCCCATTGTTGTTATATACCGGATCACCAAACAGTTCGATAAATCGGGACTTGACCAACTGGTCCAGCTTTGCAAGCTGTTCTTTCCGCAGAGCAATCAGTTCGCTGACTTTGTCCATTGTATCTACAATAGATTTCTGTTCATCTGTAGTACACATAGGGATCAAAAAACCACCAATATCCTTCAGAGAGATATTCAACTGTGCTACACCTTGCTTCTTTTTTTCAAATTGCTCCACGATATTGGGAGATTGCAGAACATACTTCAAATAGGAGTAATCAACTATCCCCTCCGGAACGCGAATGATTGCAAGTGCTTGGTTAGTATTTGCCGGAAGAATATCTTCTGTCACAATTGCTGTTCTGCCAATTGCACCTGCAATAGAAAACAGAAGATCACTCCGTTGTAATTGAGAACGAGACAATTTTCTGTCACATTCTTCCGTAATATGTGCAAATTTGTCTGTCAGAAATTCTCCATTCTCTGTTATGCTTTCAATCTTAACGAAATTGACACCGGCTTCAACAAAGTCATAGCCCAAAGTTGTCGGCGTTGTACCCTTAGTTATTACCGAAGCAATATCTCCAAGCCTAACCTTTTCCATCAAATCATCCCCTCCAGTTCGGCAAGGCCGGCGGTGATTTGCATTTCCAATTCACGCAGGTCGGTCAGGATCTCCTGTGTAGAGGGGTACTCCACGGGCTTATACTCCGTCTTTTTGTACTTGTTGATAGAGAGGTCGTAGCCGTTTTCTACGATCTCGCTCTTGGGCACGAAGAAGGATTTTGCGGTGCGGGGATTCTCGTATTCGTTATACACCTCATCCACCGCTACGCGGTCCCCCTTCCCCTCAAGGGGAAGGCTATTAAAGGAGCGGAAGCGGGCGATGATGTCGGGGATGTCGTTTTCTTTGATCTCGGTGCGCTTGTCGTCCAAAGAAAAGCCGTCGGCGGTCATATCGTAGAACCAGACCTTGTCCGTGCCGCCGTGGTTCGTCTTTGTGAAGATCAAAATACCGGTGGACACGCCTGCATAGGGCTTAAACACGCCGCTGGGCATGGAAATCACCGCCTCCAAGCGGTTGCCCTCCACCAGCTCCTTGCGGATCGCCTTATGGGCGGTACTCGACCCAAACAGCACACCGTCGGGAACGATGCAGGCGCACCGACCACCAACTTTCAGCATCCGCAAAAACAGGGCAAGGAACAAAAGCTCCGTCTTCTTGGTCTTGCAGACCTTCAAGATATCCGCGGACACCGTATCTGCGTCCAAGCTGCCCTTAAAAGGGGGATTTGCAAGGATCAGGTCAAACTTTTCCTTATCCGGGTTCTGATCGCTGAGACTGTCCCGGTACTCGATATAGGGCGCATCCACGCCGTGGGTCATCATATTCATTGCGCCGATGCGGAGCATCGTCCGATCCATATCGTAGCCGTAGAACATATGGTTCAGGAAGTGATCCTTTTTCACCCGGTCGAAGAAGATTTCCTGCTTGTGGTTTGCCATCAGGTATTCTTCCGATGCCACCAGGAAGCCGGCAGTACCGCAAGCCGGGTCGCAGATAGTGAAATTGGGCTTGGGCTGCATCAGTTCCACCATCATCTTGATGATATGCCGGGGTGTGCGGAACTGGCCGTTAAGGCCGGACTGGGCGATCTTGGAGAGCAGGTATTCGTAGACATCGCCACGGATATCGCTGTCCTTCACCTTTTCCATCTGGTCATAGATCTGATCTAAGCAGTCCACCACCTTGCTCAGAAGCAATGGCGTGGGCAGCTTAAAAATGGCGTCGCCCATATACTTGGAGTAAGCGCTGTCCTTACCGCCCCCCAAGTTCTTAATAAAGGGGAACACCCATTCCTGCATAATGGCATACATTCTGCCTGCGTCAAAATCGTGGAACACGGACCATTTGAGCTGCTTGCCGTCGATCTTCCGCTCACCGACCTCTATCTCGTCGGCGAAAATGCTCTTATAGGGCAGGCCAAGCATAGCGCTTTCCTTTGCCCGAAGGTTATCGGTGGTATCCAAGTCGTGGATGAACATCAAATAAGTAATCTGCTCGATCACATCCAAGGGGTTTACCAAGCCGCCTGCGGCAAAAGTATCCCACAAGCCGTCAATTCTGTTTTTCAGTTCGCCTGTAATCATATGAATCTATCTCCCTGTTCCAAGTGTAAGAAGTGTAGCGGCCACCGCCGATTTTGAGGATCTCGCCGCTCTTTACAAGATCGTTCAGCGCCCGCTGAACGGTGGTTTGGCTGATATCCGGGCATTGCGCCATAACCTCTGCCTTTGTGATCTTGCCGAGGTGTCCTTTGATAATATCCCGAACGCGGTTCGGCTTTCGGGTGTTCTCGCTGACGATTTTCACACGCTCGGAGAATTCACGATAGGCTGCGAGGATCACACCCAACTGATAGGTTACGAAAGGAATATAGTCATTTTCTTCTTCATGCCAGTTGGAAGCGCTTTTCTGCAAGTCGTCATAGTAAGCACCCTTGGTGCGCTCGATCCGCTTTTCAATACTGATGTACTTTCCCACATGGTAACCGGAGCGGTACAGTAGAAGCAGCGTCAGCAATCGGCTCATACGACCATTGCCGTCGTTAAAGGGATGGATGCACAGAAAATCCAAAACAAAGACCGGGATCATCAGCAGTGGGTCGTACTGTCCGCTATTGCAAAGATCGTTATAAGCATGGCACAGCTTCTCCATCGCTTCCGGCGTTTCCCAAGCAGACAACGGAATAAAGCGGATGTGCTGATTACCTTGGGCATCTTCCTCAGTGATTTGGTTATCCGCAGGCTTATAATTGCCGCCGATATTCATACCGCTGTATTTATACAGATCCCGATGAAGCTGCAAGATCATTCCGGGCTTAATGGGAATGTATTCGTAATTTTCGTGGATGGTTGCCAGCACATCACGGTAACCGGCGATTTCTTTCTCACTGCGGTTGCGGGGCGTGGTCTTGTCCTTGACGAGCTTCTGTAGTCTTTCGTCGGAGGTATAGATGCCTTCGATCCGGTTAGAAGCCTCGGTGCTTTGGATACGGGCAATCTCAATCAAATGGGTCAGCTCGTCCTCCTGTACCTTTGCGTGCTCACCCTTGTACTCATGGATTTGAGCTAACAGCCGCACGATCTCCGGCGTCAGCAGTTTCGTATATATTTTCTCGTAGTTAAAGTTGCGCATAGTTTTACCCCACTTTAGAAGTCTGCTTCTATTATATGCTTATTGTGACCATTCGTCAAGTTAATTTAGTCATTTTTCTACATTTGACTAAATTGATCTTACTTAAAAGCCATATACTGCAGCACAGCAAGATGCAACAACAAATTTAGCAGCCCTTACTTAAAGCAGCAAAAAT
>SVLR01000059.1 GCA_015067785.1 Oscillospiraceae bacterium | reverse complement strand
ATAGGAGAATGATATGAAAGAGTATATTGCCGTGATATTGGTTGCGGCGGCGGTGTTTGGCATCTGCTTTTTGGTGGACAAGGGCTTTACCAAGCTGTTTCGCAATCAAAGCCAGCACCATTCCGGAAAGGCTGTTCGGCTCAGCAAACGCTACGGATCCATAGGACTGATCTTATTGGTTTTTGGAATCGGCGTCCTGTTTGCAGGTCTTCCCGATAACTGGCTTTTTATCGTCAGCAGCATATTGATTTCTGCTGTTGGCATTGGGCTTGTGATCTACTATATGACCTTCGGCGTATTTTATGACGAAGACAGCTTTGTGCTTACTACCTTCGGAAAAAAGAGCGCCACCTATTATTATAAAAGTATTGTAGGGCAGCAGCTTTATGTCACCACAGGCGGCGGAGTTGTGATCGAAGTGTATCTGCACGACGGCAGGACCTTTCAGCTTCAGTCGACGATGAAAGGCGTCTATGATTTTATGGATAAGGCGTTTTTCGCCTGGCTTCGTCAAACAGGAAAACGGCAGGAGGATTGCGAATTTTATGATCCTCAAAACTCCTGCTGGTTTCCTCCGGTGTAAGGAGGGAGCGCAATGCATATTCCCAACGGAACGACCGCTGAGCTTTCTCTTTTGACCTTTGAAGAAGCCTTGAAAGCTGCCAATACCCCCAGTGAGGATTACGATATTCAAAAATGGCTCTATGCTCCCAATTTTTATTCCGAGTACCGTTACATATTGGGAACAAGGGGCAAAAATCCCCTGATCTGCATTGGCATCAATCCCTCCACAGCACAGCCCGGCGATCTGGATAACACCTTAAAATCCGTGGAGCGCATTGCTTTTGGGAATGGCTTTGACAGCTTTATTATGTTTAATGTCTATGCCCAGCGCGCTACAGACCCGGATGCTATGGAAAAGGTATGTAATAAGACTCTGCATCAGCAGAATATGGCGGCTTTTCGCTATGTTCTGTCTATTTCAGAGAATCCAACCGTATGGGCAGCCTGGGGAACGATTATTGAAAAACGGGATTACCTTCCCAAATGCCTGCTGGATATGGTGGCTATCGGTCAGGAATACGGTGCAAATTGGGTGTGTGCCGGCAACTGCAGCAAAAAAGGCCATCCACACCACCCTCTGTATTTACGCAAAGATGCGTTGATCCGCCCCTTTGATGTGAGCCGGTATCTGGAATCGATCCAATGTATCAGCAGAGTTGTGGGCTTGTCCCCCTTCCACTGTACTAAGGAGTCATTTATGGATAGTTTATGTGAAACCTGTTGGAATTACGATTACGACGAGGAATACGACGAATATTACTGTATGATGGATATGGACGAGGATGAGGTATATCGGTATCTTGTATCCCGGCAGAGCAAATGCCCCTTTTACCGCCAGGGCGATGACTATTCGTTGGCTCGTCGCCAATGAAAATTTACAAAAAAACAGCACCGATTATCATCGGTGCTGTTTTTTAAACTTTATTAGCCTTCAGCCTTCATCTGAGCGAAGCACTCGCTGCAGTATACAGGACGATCGGACTTGGGCTCAAAGGGAACCTTTGCCTCGCCGCCGCAGCGTGCGCAAGTGGCAGTGAAGAATTCACGGGGACCACGGGCGTTGTTCTTGCGAGCGTCACGGCAAGCCTTGCAGCGCTGGGGCTCGTTCTGGAAGCCGCGCTCTGCGTAGAATTCCTGCTCACCAGCGGTGAAAACGAATTCGTTGCCACACTCTTTGCAAACTAAAGTCTTGTCTTCGTACATTGGTTTATACCTCTCTTCGGTTAGTTGTGCCCCGTGGAATCCTGCCGGTTTAGACTGGTTATAACAGGGTCAGTTAATAATTATGGTGTGTTACACCATACAATGTATTATATACAAATAATTCTAATTTGTCAATCCTAAATAAAAGAAAAAACAAGAAAAAAACTGAAGTTATGCAACATTTACAAAAAATATCATATGTTAAATTGCTGTTGACCGCTAAAATCGATGCCCAAATGGTTGTATGCAAGGGCGGTGACGCATCTGCCGCGGGGGGTTCTTGTCAAGAATCCAAGCTGCATCAGATAGGGCTCGTAAACATCTTCCAGCGTAATCGCTTCCTCTCCGATGGTGGCAGCCAGAGTCTCCAAGCCGACCGGTCCGCCACCGTAATTCTGAATGATGGCGGTAAGCATTCTGCGGTCAATAGCATCCAGACCCAATTCGTCCACATCCAGCCGCTTCAGTGCCAGATCCGCGGTTTCCTTGGTGATAATGCCATTGCCCATAATTTGGGCAAAGTCCCGGACACGCCGCAGAAAACGGTTTGCGATACGGGGGGTTCCACGGCTACGGGAGGCGATCTCCATAGCACCCTCCGGCTCAATGGGCATCCCTAAAATGGTAGCAGAGCGTGTGACAATCCGAGCCAATTCCTCCGGCGTATAAAGCTCCAGCCGCAGGCTGACACCAAAACGATCACGCAGCGGAGCGGAAAGCTGTCCGGCACGGGTGGTTGCACCTACCAGTGTAAATTTGGGAAGATCCAGCCGGATTGAGTTGGCAGACGGGCCTTTACCTACGATAATATCAATGGCAAAGTCCTCCATAGCAGGATACAGAATTTCTTCTACAACCCGATTTAAACGGTGGATTTCATCAATGAATAAAATATCACCGGGACTTAAGTTTGTAAGCAATGCTGCCAGATCACCTGGCTTTTCAATAGCAGGGCCGGAGGTGATACGGATATTGACACCCATTTCGTTGGCAATCACACCAGCCAGTGTGGTTTTGCCCAAGCCGGGAGGGCCGTAGAGCAGGGTGTGATCCAGCGGCTCATTCCGGAGCCGCGCAGCCTCTATATATACAGATAAATTGCCCTTTGCTTTTTCTTGACCGGTGTAGTCAGACAGCAGCTTGGGACGTAGTCCAATTTCCCCGGCATCTTGCGGCGCAAAAGTAGGGGAGATAATGGGGGAGGACAGCTCCTCAGAAAATTCCAAACTCATAAGGTATTATCCTTTCATAACCATAGCACGGAGAGCAAAACGGATCAGTTCCTCCGTGCTGGCGTTGGCATCTGCGCCTTTCAGGGCAGTGGCAATTTCAGCAGGGGAGTAGCCAAGCTCCTGCAAGGCAGCATTGGCCATACCCAAGTTGTTGTCCTTGGCGGGTGCAGCGGTAACGGCAGGACCGGAGAAGTCCAGTTCTACAGAACCGCCGCCGATCTTATCCTTTAATTCCAAAATAATGCGCTGGGCGATCTTCTTGCCAATTCCCTGAGCGGCAGTGAGGAGCTTTTCATCCCCGGTCATAACCGCAAGGGTAAAGTTCTGCGGCCCGGCAGAGAGAATCGCCATAGCCGCCTTAGGACCAACACCGTTTACGGTGGTGAGCAATTCATAGCAACGCTGTTCCTCCCGGCTGGAAAAGCCGAAAATGTCGTAGGCATCTTCCCGAATGGATTCGGTAATAAAGAGCTTTGCCGGCTGGTTCAGTTTCAGTTGAGCCGCAGAATAGGCAGTTACACGGCAGCCGTAGCCCACGCCGCCGCAGTCGATGACTGCAAGACCGGGCTCTAAAACGGTCACCGTACCGGATACATAATATAGCATAGTATAACTCCTTATTTCTGAAGTTGTGCCAGCAGGGATGTGCTGGAGCGGGCGTGGCACAGGGCAATGGCAATGGCATCGGCGGCGTCGTCAGGCTTGGGCATTTTCTCAAGATGCAAAAGCCGCTTGGTCATATCCATCACCTGATGCTTGGTGGCGTTGCCATAGCCCACCACAGCCTGCTTGACCTGCATAGGCTTATATTGAAAAATGGGAATACTGGCTTGCTGGATGGCAAGAAGGATCACGCCACGGCTCTGGGCAACGCCAATGCCGGTAGTAACATTCTGCCCGAAAAAAAGCTCTTCAATGGCAACTGCATCCGGCTGTGCCAGCTTTAAAAGCTCAACCATATCATTATAGATCATCTGCAGCCGGATGGGAAAATCCATACCGGCGGGGGTGGTGATCGCACCGCAGCGTAACAGTGCAGAATTGCCCCTTTGGGCATCGATCAGCCCGAAGCCGGTGATCCCGTAGCCCGGGTCAATGCCCAAAATCCGCATGATTCTCACCTCAAAGTTTATCATAGCACATTTGTTTTAAAATTTCCACAACAAAATAAAAAAGTAGGGGAGGCGAAACGCCTCCCCTTAGATAGGGACGGGAAACCCGTCTCCTACAAGATTATTAGATTCTTGCAACGCCGGTGCGCTTTGCAGCCTCGGCAACAGCCTTAGCAACAGCGGGGCCGACACGCTTATCGAAAGCGGCGGGGATGATGTAATCCTCGTTCAGCTCATCCTCAGAGATCAGATCAGCCAGTGCCTGAGCAGCAGCCATCTTCATTTCCTCGTTAATATCGCTGGCGCGCACATCGAAAGTGCCGCGGAAGATGCCGGGGAATGCCAGAACATTGTTGATCTGGTTGGGGAAGTCGGAACGGCCGGTTGCGATCACACGGGCGCCGCCTGCCTTGGCATCTTCGGGGAATATCTCGGGAGTGGGGTTGGCGCAGGCAAAGATAATAGCATCCTTAGCCATGGTCTTGACCATCTCGGTGGTCAGAGTGCCGGGACCGGAAACGCCTACGAATACATCAGCGCCCTTGATCACATCTTCCAGCTTGCCGGTTTCCTTATTCAGGTTGGTGATCTGAGCCATTTCTTCCTTGATCCAGTTCAGGTTCTCGCGGCCTGCGTAGATCGCACCGGTGCGGTCAGTCATAACCACATTCTTGAAGCCCGCGCTGAGCAGAAGCTTTACAATGGCGATAGCGGCAGCACCTGCGCCGGAGGTAACGATCTTCACATCTTCCTTCTTCTTACCAACGACTTTGATTGCGTTCAGCAGACCAGCCAAAGTGATCACAGCAGTACCGTGCTGGTCGTCGTGGAAAATGGGAATGTCGCACTTTTCTTTCAGCTTGCGCTCAATCTCAAAGCAGCGGGGAGCGGAGATATCCTCCAGATTGATGCCGCCGAAAGAACCGGAGATCAGATAAACAGCGTTTACGAATTCGTCCACATCCTTGCTCTTAACGCAAAGAGGGAAGGCATCTACATCGCCGAAAGCCTTAAACAGAGCGCACTTGCCTTCCATAACCGGCATACCGGCCTCAGGGCCGATATCGCCCAGACCCAGAACGGCAGTGCCGTCGGTGATGACTGCGCACAGATTGTGACGGCGAGTCAGCTCATAGGACTTGTTCACATCCTTCTGGATCTCCAGACAGGGCTGAGCAACACCGGGGGTATATGCCAGAGAAAGGTCTTCCTTGGTGGCAACAGGCACCTTGGTAACCACTTCGATTTTGCCGCCCCACTCACCGTGAAGCCGCAGGGATTCTTTTGCGTAATCCATATTGTTAATTCCTCCTGAAATGTATTGATATGATAAAAGGCAGTCAGGCAATGCGCTTGGCAACAACCACAAGTCTGCCGTTTTTTTGTGTGTACTCGCAAGTGGAAAGGGTAATCAGTTTGTCGCCATAATGGGGAGTGATGCCGGTATCATAAAGTGCGGCTGACTGACACTCGGTAATAAATTTATGATATTCTTCCTGATTGTCGGCATCGACAAATTGATGATAGGCAAAGCCTTTGCCCTTGGTAGCGGTGGTGGTAAATACGGCGAATATTTCATAGGTGTGACGCTCATACAGCGTGTCGAAATAAATGTAGCGGTGGTTTTCCCAATAGCTTTTGCTGCGATAGTTCCGCAGAATGCCAAACATAGAACCATCCTTCATATTGTGACCGTAAATGGTGATGTTGTCCGAGGGAAGATCTATGTTACAGAATTCCTCTGCGAAGATGCAGCCATGGGAGCTGTAATTGCCGTAGAAATCCTTGTGAAGGTAATATTCCGGATCATTTGGAGTTTGCATTACCGGATAGTCAAGCTTTGTGCCTTCCAGCTGAATCCAGCCCACCATATCGGGATTTAAAGCAGAAACCTCTATGTATTCCGGCAGCGGACCAGGGGGTTCTGTTTCCACAGGCTCCGTAGGAACAGGTTCCGTGGGGGAGGGTTCCGTTTGGGCAGGAATTGGCGGCCGGGTTGGCCGATCCTGAACGACAAGCTCTGATAATTTGTCGAATTGCTCCGTTTGTTTATGGGAGTTAATATAATATTGGCTGATCATAAATGCACTGATAAGAAAGAGTGCGCTGAATAGGATAATCAGTGCGATCCGTATCCATTTCGGCATTTTCATCACATCCTAATGTATGATAGCAAATTTAGCATAGAAAGTAAATAGGCATAATCGATAAAATCTTAGCGAAATAGAGGTTCCTGTCAGTTCAATCCAACAAGGATAAGGTTGCCACCGGGTTTTACGCCGCTATGGGGTCGATTCCCTTATTCCACTATAAAAAATAAAAGCACCCAAAAGGGTGCATTTATTTTTTGGAGCAGGGTACGGGAATCGAACCCGCCTTCACGGCTTGGGAAGCCGTTGTATTACCGATATACGAACCCTGCGTTGATTGACCTAACGGTATTATAGCAGAGGAAAAAGAAAAATGCAACCTATTTTTGTCGATCTCATAACCCCATCAGATAAACC
>SVLR01000017.1 GCA_015067785.1 Oscillospiraceae bacterium | reverse complement strand
GACCAAATAAGAACTGCGTATTTTAGATCTTTAGGACTTACAGTTTTGCGTTTTACAAATCTGGAAGTAATGCGACAATTTCGCTCTGTATGCGAAAAAATAGACGAAACAATTCATAAACAAATGAAACAATGAGGGAATCGGCAAATTTCGCCGTTCCTCATCCGACCCGGCTTTGCCGGGCCACCTTCCCCCCGGGGGAAGGGATTATTGCAGGAGGTGCCTATAGATGGCAAAGCATAACCGCGATTATAAGCCGGAGGATATTCTGTTCCCGGATCAGGCAATTACAGAATCTAATCTGGTTGAAGAAATGGAAAAATCCTATATTGAATACGCTATGAGCGTCATCGTCGGCAGAGCCCTGCCGGATGTCCGGGACGGTCTGAAGCCGGTCCATCGCCGTATTCTGTATACGATGTACGAATCCGGTCTCACATCAGACAAGCCCTTTAAGAAATCTGCCACCTGCGTCGGTGATGTGCTGGGTAAATACCACCCCCACGGTGACGCATCGGTTTACGACGCAATGGTCCGTCTGGCGCAGAATTTCTCTATGCGCTATATGCTGGTAGACGGACACGGTAACTTCGGTTCTGTGGACGGCGACCCCCCGGCAGCTTACCGTTATACGGAAGCGAGAATGAGTAAGCTCTCCAATGAGATGCTGCGAGATATCGATAAGGATACGGTCAACTGGGATCCCAACTTTGACGAATCCCGGAAAGAGCCTCGTGTTCTTCCCAGCCGCTTCCCAAACCTTTTGGTAAACGGCTCCTCCGGTATTGCGGTCGGTATGGCAACCAACATTCCGCCCCATAACCTGACGGAGGTCATCAACGCCTGTGTGGCAGTGCTGGATGACCCGGAGATCACCGCCATTGACCTTATGGAGCATATCACCGGTCCGGACTTCCCTACCGGCGGTATCATTATGGGCAGATCCGGTATCCGCGCTGCCTATGCCACCGGCCGCGGTAAGGTGGTGGTCCGGGCAAGAACGGAATTTGAGACCTTTGGCGCAGACCGCACAAGAATCATCGTGACGGAGCTTCCCTATCAGGTCAATAAGCGGCAGCTTATTAAGAATATTGCCGATCAGGTGAAGGACAAGCGCCTGGAGGGCATCTCCGATCTTCGTGACGAGACCGACCGTAACGGTATGCGGATCGTCATTGAGCTGAAAAAGGACGCCAACCCGCAGGTGGTGCTCAATACCCTCTTTAAGCAGACGGCGTTGCAGTCGAGCTTCGGCATCATTATGCTGGCGCTGGTGGATGACCAGAAGCAACCCCGCATTTTGTCGCTCCGGCAGATCATCGATGAATACCTCACCTTCCAAATGGAAGTGCTGACCCGCCGCACGGAGTTTGATCTTCGGAAAGCCCGTGAGCGCGCCCATCTCTTGGAGGGTCTGCTGATCGCGCAGGACAATATCGACGAGGTCATCCGCATCATCCGCAGCGCTTATGACGATGCAAAGGAACGGCTGTGCGAGCGCTTTGGCTTAGACGAGGTGCAGGCACAGGCGATCCTGGATATGCGCTTGAAGGCACTGCAGGGTCTTGATAGAGAAAAATTACAGGCGGAATATAACGAGCTACAGGAAAAAATCGCCTACTATCTGGAGCTGTTGGGCGATACTGCCAAGCTGCAGGGCGTGCTCCGTGAGGAGTTGATCGTCATCCGGGATAAGTTTGGCGATGACCGCAAGACGGAAATTCAGGACATCGAGGACGAGATCGACATCGAAGACCTGATCGAGGAGGAGACCTGCGCCTTTACGCTGTCCAATCAGGGCTATGTAAAGCGTATGCCGGTAGACACTTATCGCACCCAGGCCCGCGGCGGTCGCGGTGTTAACGCTCAGAATCTCAAGGATGAGGACTATGTAAAGAGCCTGAATGTGGCATCGACCCACGATCATATGCTGTTCTTTACGGATATGGGCCGCGTCCACCACAGAAAGGGTTATCAGATCCCCGAGGCAGGCAGAACTGCCCGCGGTACAGCGATCGTCAATATTCTGCCCCTTGAGCCCGGCGAAAAGGTTACCGCCATGGTGATCACCCGGGAGTTTAACGAGGACGAATACCTGATGATGGTCACCCGGAACGGTACTGTTAAGCGTATTCCGTTTATTGCTCTTAATACCCGGAGAAAAACCGGTATTCGTGCCATTACCTTGGATGAGGGAGATCACCTTATCAATGTACTTCGTACAAACGGTGACGATAATATTATCCTCGCCACCGCAGACGGTATGGCGATCTGCTTCAACGAAAACGATGTGCGGCCTATGGGTCGTGATGCTGTGGGTGTCCGCGGTATCCTGCTTTCTGAGGGGGACACCGTCATCGGCGCAGAAAAGACGGAAGAAGGCACAACGCTGCTGACCGTGACCGAAAACGGCTACGGCAAGCGGACAGAGCTCTCTGAATACCTCCGTATCGGTCCTGATGGGGAAAAAGCACCTCAGAGCCGTGGCGGTAAGGGTCTTAAGAACTATAATATTACCGCGAAGACCGGTAAGGTCGCCGGCTGCCGCGTGGTGCAGGAGACCGACGATGTGATGCTGATCGAAAACGGCGGTGTCATTATCCGTGTACCGGCAAATACCATCAACATCTATAAGCGAGATGTGCAGGGCGTTATCATTATGCGTATCGAGGAGGGCAATTCTCTCGTCTCCATCGAGCGCGTGCCTCAGGAAGAGGAGAGCGAAAATTGAAGCAGGTAGAGCTTTACACAGACGGTGCCTGCTCCGGCAACCCCGGCCCCGGCGGCTGGGGTGCCATCCTTATTTATAAGGGCACGGAAAAAGAGTTGTCCGGCGGGGAAAATGGCACCACCAATAACCGGATGGAGCTGACGGCCGTAATTGAAGGTCTGTCAGCACTGAAAGAAAGCTGCATCGTAGAGCTGTACTCCGACAGCAAGTATGTGATCGACGGTCTATCGAAAGGCTGGGCAGTATCCTGGCGGAAAAACGGCTGGAAAAAGGCAGACAAAAAGCCGGCACTGAATCCTGACCTCTGGGAAAGATTGCTCTCTCTCACCGAAAAGCACCAAATGCGCTACCACTGGGTCAAGGGACACGCGGAAAATCCCTATAATAACCGCTGTGACGAATTGGCAGTCGCGGAAAGTAAGAAATTTAATTGACAGTTGACAATGGACAATTGACAATTGTGGTGTCTGCTACGCAGACGGATTTAGATTGTAGGGGTTATGCCTTGCCTCCCTCTTTGAGGGAGGTGTCAGCCGATCAGGCTGACGGAGGGAGTGTTGTTCTTAAGATAGGACACTCCCCCAGTCAGAAATCTTTGATTTCTGACTGCCCCCTCATAGAGGGGGCCAAGGGTCGCCACTACGAAATACAATGATAGCGGGAGGATGGAATGTACTTATCAATCGGCAATGATATGGCGGTGCGGGATACCTCTATCATCGGAATTTTTGATATGGATAATACATCCACTTCCCACCGAACCCGGGATTTTCTGAAGAAAGCAGAAGAAAACGGTCAGGTGATTTCCTGCGACGGTCTCCCGAAAGCCTTCCTCCTTACAACGGAGTACGGCTTCCACCGCGTCCACCTGACAGAGCTATCTTCCTCCACCTTGGAGAAGCGACTGCGATAGAAAGGCAGAAAGGAGCGCAAAATGAAAAACGAATACAAGATCACAAAAGAAGAAATGGTATCTTGGGCGAAGAAAATGCCACTTCGTGGCATAAATATCGTCCTTATCATTTTGTGGGGCATAGTTGGATTGATAGGGATCAGTTTGTTTGTGGTTCTCGCACAAAATGGCGGGAAATGGATTAGCTGGCTTTTTGCTGTATATTGTGTCTTTGCATCAATCTTCAAAATATTCTTTGAGCGTTTTATCGCAGCATCAAACAGATATAAAATGCTCTCGAAAACCTTTGGTGTTCCTGAATGGACAAGAACGATAGAGTTTACAGAGGAAGAGATTATTCTCACAGATCATACATCGTTAACCAGATTCCAATATCATAATGTAAAGGAAATCATAGAGAAGGAGAGTTTGATTTTATTAGTGATGAATAATCGCTTAGTGCTCCCTCTTTATAAAGATGCTTTTGTAGAAAGCAATTGGGAAACCTGTAAAGAAAGAATTGCTTCTAAACGATAGAAAATAGAATAAAAAAGACCGCCAATGGCGGTCTTTTTTATTATGAATTGTCAACTATCAATTGTCAATTCTCAATTGATACTTAGCCGCCGAATACGCTCAGCAGAAAGCCTGCGGCAATGGCGGAGCCGATGACACCGGCAACATTGGGACCCATTGCGTGCATCAGCAGGAAGTTGGAGGGGTTAGCCTTCTGACCTTCCTTATTGGCAACACGGGCAGCCATAGGCACAGCGGAAACGCCGGCAGAGCCAATGAGAGGATTGACTTTGCCCTTTGTCAGCTTGCACATCAGCACACCGCCAAAGAGACCACCGCAGGTGGAGAGGATAAAGGCAGCAACGCCTAAGACGATGATCAGCAGTGTCTGACCGGTGAGGAAGTTGGTGCCCACCATAGTTGCGCCAACGGAGGTGCTCAGCAGGATGGTGACAATGTTCATCAGGGCATTCTGGGCGGTGTTGGAAAGACGCTCCGTCACACCGGTCTCATTTAAGAGGTTACCCAGCATCAAGCAGCCGATCAGCGGTGCGGTATCGGGCAGGAGCAGGGCTACGAAAAGGGTTACCACGATGGGGAACACGATCTTTTCCGTCTTGGAAACGGTACGGGTCTGCTCCATCTTGATCTTCCGCTGCTCAGGGGTGGTCAGCAGCTTCATAAAGGGCGGCTGGATCATAGGGATCAGCGCCATATAAGAGTAAGCTGCCACTGCGATGGCACCCAGCAGATGGGGGGCAAGCTGGCTTGTCAGGAAGATGGCGGTAGGACCGTCTGCGCCGCCGATGATACCGATGGCAGCAGCTTCCAAAGCGGTAAAGGCGCCGGATGCCTTAGCGGCAAAGAAGGCTGCAAAAACGCCAAGCTGGGCGGCGGCGCCCAAAAGCAGGCTCTTGGGATTAGAAAGCAGAGGACCAAAGTCGGTCATTGCACCAACACCCAAGAAGATCAGACAGGGATAAATACTGGTTTTGACACCAATGTAGAAGAAGTCGAGTAGTCCGCCTTCTCTTAAGATGGTGCCGTAGGAATGGTAAGCATCGTGACCTTCAGTCATAAAATTGGTCCAAAGCTCCTGATTATAAAGGCCGGCACCGGGTAGGTTGGTAAGAATACAACCAAAAGCGATACCGCAAAGAAGCAGAGGCTCAAATTTTTTGACGATGGCTAAGTACAGTAGCACACAGCCAATGATGATCATTACAAAATTCTGCCAGCCGCCCTCTGCAAAATGGGCGGTTATGTAGGAAAGACCGCTGTCGTTCCACAGCTTTAAGAGAATTTCACCAATGTTCATTCTGTCACCTCCTTAATGGAAAGAAAGCGCAGCTCGTTAATGGGTTTTCCCATTTTGTCGGCAACGATTGCCATCAGCATAGCAGCAGTTTTGGGATCTACATTATAAAGCTTCAGCTGACCTGCAGTACCGGGGGCAACAGCGGGCGCGGGAGCGGCAGTCTCCACAGGGGCAGCGGGGGCTTTTTCTTCCTTTTTCCGGGTAAAAAGCTTACCGAAAAGCATAGTAACAAGCATAAGTGCGATCAGTCCGGCGAAAACAATGGCATAACCAAGCAGTGCGTAAATACCGGCTTGACCAACGGTAATATCAGGCATAGGAATCCCTCCTTGGGGTAGAGTAACGGGGCATCGACCTCTGGGTCGATGCCCCGGAGTGAATTACTTATCAGAGAACAGCCAGTTAATGAGCATCGTGGTGAGGATGATCATTCCGATGACCACGAAAATAACCAGCATACCGATACCCATTCTGGGCAGCTGCTCTACAAAACCCATAGGGTTAAATACTAAATCGCCCATATTTTAACCTCCAAACATACTCAGGATGATGCCGCCGGCAATGACGGAGGCAATCTGTCCGGAAACGTTGACGCCGATGGAGTGCATCAGCAGGTGGTTCTGGGGATCTTCTGCAAGACCCATCTTATGAACGATACGGCCGGACATGGGGAATGCGGAGATACCGGCTGCGCCGATCATAGGATTGATCTTCTTCTTGGAGAAGATGTTAATGAGCTTGGCAAACAGTACGCCGCCTGCGGTATCCACGATGAATGCAACGAGACCCAGACCCATAATGAGCAGGGTGTCGATCCGCAGGAACTTGACTGCCACCATATTCCGGGCAACGGAGATGCCGAGGAATATGGTAATGAGGTTTGCCAGCACATTCTGCGCAGTGCCGGAGAGACTGTCCAAAACGCCGCACTCCCGGATCAGGTTACCGAACATCAAAAAGCCGATCAGCGCGGTGGCATCGGGAACGATGGCAGAGGCAACCACGGTAATGATGATGGGGAACATAATGCGGGTGGTCTTAGAAACGGACTTCTGCTCGTAGGGCATCCGGATCATACGCTCCTTCTTGGTGGTGAGCGCCTTGATGACCGGAGGCTGGATGACAGGAACCAGCGCCATATAGGAGTAAGCGGCAACAGTGATCGCGCCTACATAGTTAGAGCCAAGTGCATTTGCAACGGCAATAGAGGTTGGGCCGTCAGCCGCGCCGATAATGGCGATAGAAGCGGCGTCCATTGCATCGGGGAAGAAGATGCTTGCCATAGAGAGGGTAAAGAAGATACCGAACTGGGCAGCTGCACCGAAGAGCATCAGCTTGGGGTTAGAAAGCAGAGGACCAAAGTCGATCATGGCGCCGATGCCGATAAACAGAAGCAGCGGGAACAGCTCGTTGGCAATACCGGCGTTATACAGCTCCTCAATGGGGCCGGTCAGCGCGGTAGAGCCGGGAATGTTGACCAAAATGGTGCCAAGGCCCATTGGCAGAAGGAGCGAGGGTTCCATTTCCTTCTTGATGGCCATATAGATCAGCAGGCAGCCCAGCAGGATCATAACGATGTCCTGCCACTGGAAGGCCAGCAGATTTTCGTACAGAATCTCCATTACGATCCTCCTTAGCCGATAACGACCAGGGGATCACCGGAGGAGACGGAAGCACCCTTAGAGGTGACAACCTGAGTGACAGTGCCGTCCTTGGGAGCGGTAATGTCGTTTTCCATTTTCATAGCTTCCAGAACCACCAGCACATCACCGGCCTTCACAGCCTGACCGGCATTGACGCAGACCTTGATGATGGTGCCGGGCATAGGTGCGGAAACGACCTCACCTGCACCGGTAACAGCGGCGGCAGCAGGTGCAGCGGGTGCTGCTGCGGGTGTGGGAGCGGCGGCAACGGGTGCTGCTGCGGGTGCGGCAGGTGCGGAGGGCACCACAGCCTCATATTCGGAAAGAAGCATAGCCTGACCGGCTTCGACCTCCACCTCGTAGGTGCGGCCGTTGAGAGTTACTTTGTATTTCATTATTCTACCTCCTTAATGGAAATAAAGCGAAGTTCATTGATGGGCTTTTGCAGCTTGTCGGCAACGATGGCCATCAGCATAGCAGCAGTTTTGGGCTCTACGCTGTGCAGCTTCAGCTGACCGGCCGTGCCGGGGGCCTTCGGCAGCTCTACAGGAGCTGCAGGGGCGACAGGTGCAGGTGTTTGCACATCGGACTTTTTATTCTGCGTTGCCTTACGGACGATGACAGCAATAACAGCCAATGCCAGCGCACCTACCAAACCAAGGGTCAGGATCCCGTCCAGCTGGCTGGGAGCAGTGGTGACTGCCTCCTCTTCCTTTTGCAGGACTTCTACCTCGACACCCTCAGGAACGACGATGGTAATGCTGCCATCTTCATTTTCCTGAACGGTTACCTTGGCGTTTTCGTTTTCAGTAGGCATTGCAGCTCCTCCTTAGGCTTCGACAATGGAGTAGGTGCAGATGTTCTCTTCCTTTGCCTTGCGGTCCTCGAAGAACTTTTCAGCCAGGTTGGGGAATGCAATGTAGCTCAGTACATCCTCGTCGCTCTTAGCCAGGTCACCCAGCTTCTTGCGGGTATCCTCCACAACGGGAGCCAGCGTGTCCGCATAGCGGCCTTCTACTACGCTCTCGCCGGCGAGAATGCTCTCACGGATCGCGGGATCAATGGGAGCGGGGGTGGTGCCGTACTCACCGCGGCAGTAAGCCTTGATCTCCTTGGAGACAGTCTTGTAGCGCTCGCCGTCCAGAACATTGCGGACAGCCTGCACGCCGACCATCTGGGAGGTGGGGGTAACCAGCGGGGGGTAACCCATATCGGCACGGACCTTGGGAGTCTCAGCCAGAGCCTCGTCGAACTTATCCAGCGCATTCATCTGCTTGAGCTGGCTCAGGAGGTTAGAGAGCATACCGCCGGGAACCTGATAGGTCAGGCACTGGGTATCGGTGGCCAGAGCCTTGGGCATCAAAGTGCCGTCGGCAATAAACTCGTCACGAACGGTCTTGAAGTAATCGGCCATTGCCTTGGTGCAGGAATCGTCCAGCTCTACCTCGTAGCCCAGCTGACGCAGCGCGTAAGCCATAGTCTCGGTAGCGGGCTGGGAGGTACCGCCGGAGAAGGGAGAAATAGCGGTGTCGATGATGTCAACGCCTGCTTCCACAGCCTTCAAATAGGTCATAAAGGCCAGACCGGTGGTGGAGTGGGTGTGCAGGTCGATGGGCAGATCCACAGCGTCCTTAATAGCGGAAACCAGATCATAGGCTTCCTTGGGACCCATAATACCGGCCATATCCTTAATGCAGATGGTGGAAGCACCCATTTCCTTCAGCTCCTTGACCATCTGTACATACTTAGCTTGGGTATGCACGGGAGAGGTTGTGTAGGAAATGGTGCCGGAAGCGATGGCGCCGGATTTTACAGTGGTCTCCATAGCGACCTTCATATTCTTTACATCGTTCAGGGCGTCGAAAATACGGATCACATCGATGCCGTTTGCCACAGCCTTCTGTACGAAGAGCTTTACAAAATCGTCGGGATAGTGGGAATAACCCAGTACATTCTGACCGCGCAGCAGCATTTGCAGCTTGGTGTTGGGCATAGCCTTGCGGATCTTGCGCAGACGCTCCCACGGATCCTCGTTCAGGTAGCGCAGGCAGACATCAAAGGTAGCGCCGCCCCAGCACTCGGCAGCATAGTAGCCGGCCTTGTCGATGGTGGCGAGCATGGACTCGAACTTTTCAAAGGGAAGACGGGTGGCGATCAGAGACTGATTGGCATCCCGCAATACGGTTTCCACAAACTGGACTTTTCTTGCCATAGTTAATGATTCCTCCATTTATAAAATTGATCACAGGGCAGGGGTCTGCTCTCGTGAAAATGGTTTTGTGACGGGAGCAATCCCCCGCCCTGCGATGAAACGGGATAGTTGGTTTGGACAGCCGGGAGAAGCCTCCCGGCTGTCGGTAATTAAAATTACTTCGTGGTCTTGGGGCCTGCAGCGACCAGAGCCTTGCCGGCCTCGTTGCCGGTGTACTTAACAAAGTTCTTCTCGAAGCGGGCAGCCAGATCCAGTGCCTTCTCTTCCCAAACAGCGGGATCTGCGTAGGTGTCTCTGGGATCCAGAATGCCGCTGTCCACGCCGGGAAGTGCCGTGGGAACCTCGAAACCGAAGTAAGGAATGGTCTTGGTCTCCGCCTTCAGGATGGAGCCATCCAGAATAGCGTCGATGATGCCGCGGGTGTCCTTAATGGAGATACGCTTGCCGGTGCCGTTCCAGCCGGTGTTGACCAGGTATGCCTTTGCGCCGGACTTCTCCATCTTCTTTACCAGCTCTTCGCCGTACTTGGTGGGGTGCAGCTCCAAAAATGCTGCGCCGAAGCAAGCGGAGAAGGTGGGAGTGGGCTCGGTGATGCCACGCTCGGTGCCGGCCAGCTTGGAGGTAAAGCCACTGAGGAAGTAGTACTGGGTCTGCTCGGGGGTCAGGATGGAAACGGGAGGCAGAACGCCGAAAGCGTCCGCAGACAGGAAGATAACATTCTTAGCATCGGGGCCTGCGGAAACAGGGCGAACGATGTTCTCAATGTGGTTAATGGGGTAGGAAACACGGGTGTTCTCAGTGACGGAGCCGTCAGCAAAGTCACACTTGCCGTTCTCATCTACGGTGACATTCTCCAGCAGGGCGTTGCGGCGGATGGCGTTATAAATATCGGGCTCGCTCTCGGGATCCAGATTGATGACCTTTGCGTAGCAGCCGCCCTCGAAGTTGAAGACACCGTTGTCATCCCAGCCGTGCTCGTCGTCACCAATCAGCAGTCTCTTGGGATCGGTGGACAGTGTGGTCTTGCCGGTGCCGGAGAGACCGAAGAACAGAGCGGTGTTCTCGCCGTTCTTGTCGGTGTTGGCGGAGCAGTGCATGGAAGCCATACCGGCAAGGGGCAGGTAGTAGTTCATCATGGAGAACATACCCTTCTTCATCTCACCGCCGTACCATGTGTTGAGAATGACCTGCTCACGGGAGGTCAGGTTGAAGAGGACTGCAGTCTCGGAGTTGAGACCCAACTCCTTGTAGTTTTCGACCTTGGCCTTGGAAGCGTTGTAAATAACGAAGTTGGGCTCAAAGTTCTTCAGCTCCTCCTCGGAGGGAGTGATGAACATATTCTTTACGAAGTGTGCCTGCCATGCTACCTCTACGATGAAGCGGATGGCCATACGGGAGTCGGGGTTGGTGCCGCAGAACAGGTCCATAACATAGAGCTTCTTGCCGCTCAGCTGCTTCAGAGCCAGCTCCTTGCAGGCGTTCCAAGCTTCTACGGAAGCGGGCTTGTTGTCATTGGCGAATTCCTTGGAGGTCCACCATACGGTGTCCTTGGAAGTTTCGTCCATAACAATGAACTTATCTTTGGGGGAGCGGCCGGTGTAGATGCCGGTCATAACGTTGACAGCGCCCAGCTCGGTGAGCTGACCCTTGTCGTAGCCCTCCAGAGTGGGATCCATCTCTGCCTCGAACAGCTGCTCGTAGGTGGGGTTGTAGACGATCTCGGTAGTACCGGTAATACCATACTTTTCCAGATCTTTGATGTTCATATATGTTCCTCCTATAACGGGTTGCGAAAAGTGATGTTTTCGCCCCTAATTTTGACGTTTTTCGGCAGAAAAAAACAGCAAAATCAAATTTGCTCCATCCTCCACCACATACATCATATCACATAAAAATGGAATTGTCTACTATAATTTTACACTTAAAACAATGGATAATTGAAAATTGACAATTGACAATTGCGGTGTCCGCAAGCGGACGGATTGTAATATGCACCGTCGAATACGGGTGTAGGGAATGCATTTATGCATTCCACAAAGGGAACGGATAAATCCGTTCCCTACGGCGCGTTATGGTAAGCAGGGATAGGGTCGACCATTGGTCGTCCGAAAAGGTTACGGGTTTGTAATATTTTACTTCTGCGGCACGGACGAGCGATGCTCGCCCCTACGATTTCTAACGATGGCGCGTAATTGTCAATTCTCAATTTAAAAAGACGGCACGAAAAGTGCCGTCTTTTTATAGTGGTGATTGTTTAATTTTGGCGTACCGGCGGGGGTACTGGGGCGGTGTATGGGCGGTCTTTTTGAAGACCAGTACCGTATGGACACCGTCGTCCACCGGAAAATCTACTACCTTTTCCAAGGTAAGACCTAACTTTTTGATGGCGCTTTTGGCTTCCTCCAGCTCTTCCCTTGCGGCAGAGCCCTTCATTGCCAGCACCTTGCCGCCTACCTTTACATAAGGCACCGTCAGCTCCAAGAGAATATTGAGCCTTGCCACGGCACGGCTGGTGGCAATGTCGTAGCTTTCCCGACAGGTAGTGACAAATTCTTCTGCCCGGGCGGTGACGCATTGGGCATCTACACACAAGGCAGGCAGTACTTCTGAAAGCCAGTTCATTCGCTTTCCCAAGGAGTCCAGCAGCGTCAGCTTTACCTCCGGGCAGGCGATCTTTACCGGTACACCGGGAAATCCTGCGCCACAGCCTACGTCGATCATCTTTTTCCCGGAGAGGTTCTCCAGAGATAAAAGAGAGAGGCTATCCAAAAGATGAAGCTTTGCCACCTGCTTGGGTTCTGTAATGGCGGTGAGATTCATTACCTCGTTTTGGCGGATCACAGCTTCGCCAAAGGCGGTAAGCCGATCGATGCGGTCCTCCGGGACAGAGAGCTTTAAGGCAGGTAATCCTGCGATCAGTGTTTCTCTCATCGGGCACCCGGGGCATTGGGAAGACCGGACAGATCCACCTGCTCCTCGTCCATCGGATCAAAGGAGGGGGCATCGTCGGGCTGCTCCACATGGTTGGGCATGTAGATCTCCTGAATATACCAAGAGACCAAAAGCTGTACATTGTTGCGGAAATCGTAAATATCCTCTGCGCCCTTGTAGAAATTGTCGATAGACTGGACCTCGGCGCCAAAGTGGGCGCGCTCCTGAGCGGTCAGCCGTTGGCAGGCAGCCTGGGCATTTTCCGCGTTGAAGGACTGCAGCGCCTTCAGGCAGTACCGATAGGCGTTGAGATAGCCGGAATAGACAAAATAGGGGTCGGAGTTGTGGGTACAAGCCAAAAATGCGGCAAAGTTGGCATCCCGGTCAGCGTAAATACTGATCCGATGGGCCATCTCATGGCACATCGCGTAGGGCATCAGGACACCGGGGACCTCGGGATTGACGGCGGACTCACCGGTCAGGGTGACAGTTACACCGGTGGTGCCGATGCCGGTATAGTAGCCGCTCCAGCTCAGCTTCTTCACCGGGACGGTGCTGTTTGCGAAAACGGAGAATTTCCGGTCATACACTAAGGAATGGAAGCCGTCGGGGGCTTTGCTTGCCAGGGACTCAAAGCCGGGGGCAGAAGGTTTTCCCTCGCCGGGGAGAAGATCGTCGGCTTTTTTCGCTTCCTCTAAGAAGTATTTCGCTGCTTCCTCCAGTTCCGCAATGTCATAATTGGTAACCGCCATTTGGATATCGTCCGCCAGAGGACCGGCGTAGCGGTTAATGTCAAAAACACCGAATTGCAGGAACAGAATCACACTGGCAGCAGCGGTGATCCAGCCGGTGACCTGCAGAAAATTCCAGCGCAGAACGATGGCCAGCACCAAAAGTGTACAGACCACCAGAACGCACAGCACCAAAAATACCTGCCACAGACAGAAGCTGACGCCGGCGCTCCACTCGGCCATACTGCCGGAGATCATACGGGAAATATAAGGGAAGATCATATCCACAAGGGTGGGGTGGGACTTGGCAAACTCTGTCAGCGCCAAGGTGCAGGCACCGATGATGCCGGCAGTTAAAAAACCGCGCCAATATTTCAAAGGACATACCTCCTTTTAAGGGTCATAGTTCAGTACCATATAGTATAACACAAAAGGACTGTGTTGTCATTAAAAATTTTCAGGAGGGGATATATTCCAAAACCGCCAGCATACCGTCCCGGAAGCTTTTTGTTACCCGAACGGAGAGAATTTGATTATGGAGGCAACCTTCCGTCTGCACGTAGATCTTTACATAATTGGGCGTGTGCCCCACAAAATAACCGTCCTCCGGCTCCTCAAAGAGCACTTCATACCGCCCACCTGCCATATTCTCCCGATAGGCGTTTGCCATTTTTTTCGCTACGGCAATGGCTTTCCGGCTGCGGTTTTCCTTGGTTTCATTGCTGTGCTGACCGGGCATTTTGTCTGCCGGTGTGCCGGGACGGCGGGAGTAAGGAAAAATATGCATATCTGCAAATCCGCATTTTTCGATAAAACGGAGGCTTTCCTGAAATTCTTCCTCTGTCTCCCCCGGAAAGGCCACGATCATATCGGTGGTGATGGCGCAGCCGGGGAAATGCTTGTATAGAAGCTGAACGCTTTCTAAATACCGGTTTGTATCGTATTTCCGCTTCATCCGGGCAAGGACGCTGTCACAGCCGGACTGCATGGAAAGATGGAAATGGGGACAAAGACCGGGGAGCTTTTGGATCCTTTCGCAAAATTCCTCGGTGATGATCCGGGGCTCCAAAGAGCCAAGACGCAGCCGCATACCGGGAACAGCTGCGGACAGCGCTTCCAAAAGAACGGAAAGACCGGGTCTTCCCGGCAGGTCCCGACCCCAGGAGGCAATCTCGATGCCAGTGATCACCAGTTCCTGATATCCCTTTTCCTGCAGTGCCTTGGCTTGTTCTACTGCCAATTCTACCGTGGCAGAGCGGATCGGTCCCCGGGTATAGGGGATGATGCAATACGTGCAGAAATTCTGACAGCCGTCCTGTACCTTTAACATTGCCCGGGTGCGGCCGGTCAGCCCACCGGGAGGCAGAATCTCGAAATGGCGCCGAAAAAGGGCGTTATCCACCTGATAAATGGCCTTTTCCGCCCGATAAAATTCCATAATATTCTGCAGGAATTGGGCGCGGTCATTGCTGCCGCCGATCACATCCACACCCAGTGCGGCAACGGCATCCGCATCCCGCTGGGGATAGCAGCCACAAACAGCGATGATCGCGTCAGGGTTTGCCTTTCGGCAGCGGCGGATGATCGCTCGGTTTTTTTTATCTGCTACGGCAGTCACGGAGCAGGTATTGATGATATAGACATCGCACTTTTCTCCAAAGGGCGCAACGGTATGCCCCTCACTTGTGAGGAGCTGCTCCATTGCCTGGGTCTCATATTGATTGACTTTACAGCCCAAGGTGCAAAAACCGAAGATCATCGCAAATACCGCCAAAAAAGAATATAGTGTTATTATAAACAAAGGAAAAGCAATTCGCAATTACAAATTATAAATTGCGGAAAATTGCGTTAACATAAACTTAAAAATTCGACAGAAAATTTGTAAAATTGTTAGAAAGTTATCCACATTTTCCACAGAGTTATCCACAGGAAAAAGGGGGATAAAGCCTTATAAATCGAGGAGATAACGGGGCACAGGGGTTTTTCGACAAAATTGTACTTTTTTCGAAAAAGTAATATTTGGTTTACAGAACATCCTCTGTAAACTGTATCTGCGCGGCAAAGATCCGTTTCTCACCGGTGGAATCGGAGCGCGTTCCCTCCAGTCGAAGAAGACCGCCATCGTCCATCTGCCAGGATAGATCGCAGCGGCTTTCCGGCAGCAGCTCCTGCAAATAGCAGACGGTGCAGCTTTGGACGCGATGGGTTTTATGGAAGGTAAGGGGCAGCAGGTCATCCACCCAGTCTAAGTACCGGGTATTATTCATATGGCGGTTCCGATCCAGTTCGGAATACTGAACGCTTCTCGTGGCAGCGTTTTCGTACTGCCCCGGTGTTAAAGAGCTGGGGATCGGTGCTTCGCAGCCCCGGTTACAGCCGTCAATATGGAGGCCTCCCTTGCCGGGCAGTACCAGACTCCGTTTTTGCGTATCCATCAGCACCCAGAGGCTTACCATCCGGAAAAGCCTTGTGCCGTCTGCGCTGTAGCCCTCCACAGCCCGGGGATAGGCAACTCTTGTGGTGACCATAGGCCAAGTCTTTAAGAGGATAGTCTCCCCTACCCTCGGTAATCGAAAAACCTCCAAAAAGTGGCGGGTAACTGCCCAAAAAAGGTGCTTTTCCTGAAGCTGTTCCCAATTACCGGAAAGCTTCGCGGCGTGCGCGCCGGCAATGTCCTGGGCAAAGGATAAAAGCGCAGATGGCTTTACCCGACCAAAGGCATCGGTCTGCATATCCGTAAGCTGATATTCTTTTTCGTAAATCATTTCCATATTTCGTCTCCGGGGCTAAAAGATACGGTAAAGGTCTTTTCTTTTCGGTAAAATCCCAAGGAAACCTGTCCGTTTTCCGGACAATGTGCCAAAGCTTCCTGAAGGGCAGTGGGGGTATTGAGCGGTTTATCATTGACACAAACCAAAATGTCACCGGGCAGGATGCCCAGTTTGGCGGCAGGGGAATCCGCATCTACATGGACGATATAAATGCCCATAGGCAAGGCATACAGCTTCTGACAGAATACGGAAATGCCCTGACAGGTAAAACCGATTTCTGCACAGGTGACCACCTCGCCTTTCATATAGAGGGAATCCTCCGGAGCGCGCGTCTCCTCTGCAAGCGCCAGTACCGCAAGGGATTTTTTGTTACTGAGCGGCTCTGCCTGCAGCAGCCAAATAGCACCGGATAGGAGCACGACGGTCACCACCGCCAGTACCAAAACTCCGGCAGCAAACAAGCCGTTTCGTGGGTTAAAAGCAGTACCGCCGGTGCGATATTCATTTACGAAATGGTGTTCGTCTCTGTGCTTCATAAAATACCTCAAATCACAGAAGGTAATGTAAAAGTAAAGGCGGTATTTCCCTCACGGCTGGTGACGGAAATGTCTTCTCCGTGGCTGCAAACAAGGGTTTTGACAATATAGAGACCAAGTCCCCAGCCCTCCTGCTTCCGGTTGCGGCTCTTATCTAACTTGTGGAACCGCTCAAAGACAAAGGGAAGCTCCTCTGCAGGAATTTCGGGACCGTCGTTGGACACCGTAATGTGTATTTTTCCGTCTTTATCCGTGACAGTAAGCTGCAGCCGTCCGCCCTGCCGGCAGAATTTTACCGCATTGTCCACCAAATTATAGAGCACCTGGGTGATGGCATCCTGGTTGGCCATTGTGTAGAGAGGATCCTCCGGGAATTGCACCTCTACCTCCAGCTCCTTCTGTACGATCTGCTGTTCAAAGGATACAAGAACCTGACCGGCGCATTCGCAAATGTCAAACCGGGTCTTTTCCTCCTCCGCAAAGCCCTCTTTTGCCTGCATACGGGAAATTTCCAGCATATTACGCACAAGTCGGCTCAGCCGCTTGGTCTCTTGGGAAACGATCTGCATATAATATTCTTGCTTCTCCGGGGGAATGGTACCGTCCAAAATGCCGTCTACATAGCCTCCGATAACGGTCATAGGCGTTTTCAGCTCGTGGGACACATTTGCCACAAATTCTGTCCGCTGGGCTTCGATTTTTTCCAGAGAGACCGCCATATTATTAAAGGCAATGGCCATCTCCTGCACCTCTGAGGGGTCGTACTTATTGACCCGGATCCGGGCGGACAGATCCCCATGACCGAAGGCAACAGCAGCATTTGCCATTTCCTTCAGCGGTGTGCTTTGTTTTCGGGCTAAAACGGTCATAGCGATCAGTGCCACTACGATGGTAATACCGGAAATATAAATATAAAAGCCGCTGATACGGGAAAAGACCCGGGAAATTTCAGAAATAGGCGCAGATAAGATGACGATACCCACCGGTCTGCCATCGTCGGCCGTTACCGGCACAGAGACCACATACCGGGGCACTTCATAAAGACCGGAAAGGACACCGGTATCTGCTACAGAGCCGGTTAAAAGCACTCTTTCAACAAATGCCTCGGATACCTGTCTGCCTTGATGGACACAGCCCATAGGTGCGTCGGAGCAAAGAAGCAGCCTGCCTTTGGTATCACAGATCACCGCATCGGTGCCGGAGACGCTGGCAGCTACGCTGATATTTACAAGGAAATCGTGACCGGACATCTCGTCCTCTACGAAATAGGCAGCCGCTAACCGGGCGATGGTTTGACTGTTGGTCTTCAGCTCGGCGAGGGTGGTCTCGGTCATGTAGCTGCGGACGATGATGTGGAAAAAAGCGCCTACGATGGTCAGCGTGGCCAGAAGCAAAAGCATACCCGGAATAAAGATCCGGCTGAAATAGCTGCGCATCGTTATAAAACCTCAAATTTGTAGCCAACGCCCCAAACAGTCTTCAGAGACCATTTTTCGGAGACATTTTCCAGCTTTTCGCGGAGGCGCTTGACATGAACATCTACCGTTCGGGAATCGCCAAAATAATCAAAGCCCCAAACCTCGTCCAAAAGCTGATTGCGTGTATAGACACGATTGGGGGTAGAAGCCAAGTAGTGCAGAAGCTCCATTTCCTTTGGCGGGGCGTCTACCTTTTTGCCGTCAATAATCAGCTCGAAGGCATCCATATCGATCACTAAGCGGTCAAAAACCAGACGGTTGGCATTGACTGGGCGGACGGTAACGGTACGGCGGAGGATCGCCTCGATTCGTGCAAGGACCTCCTTCATTTCGAATGGCTTTGTGATGTAATCGTCGGCACCGGCCTTGAGTCCCATGACCTTATCGTCGGTCTCACTCTTGGCGGTGAGCATAATGATAGGCACTTGGCTTTCCGCCCGGATGGCGCGGCAGGTATCCCAGCCGTTCATGACCGGCATCATCACATCCAGTAAAATCAGGTCAGGCTTCAGGGTGTGGAACATTTCCAAGCCCTGCCGACCGTCAAAGGCGGTGTTGACGGCGTAGCCTTCTTTTTTCAGGTAAAGTTCCAAAAGCTCGGAGATATTCCGATCGTCTTCGATCAGCAAAATGGTAGCGGTCATAACAGGTCCTCCTATGTAAAAGTTTCGCTTTTCTCTTATTATACCCGATATTATAACGTATAGGTGAATAATTTGTAAAGAGTTCCACCCTAAAATGTTAACAAGGCAATTTCTTCTCACTTGCATCCCTACATTTTGTTTCGGTGGACAGGTAGGGATTTCGGGATTTTCTGCTTGCTTTCTATTCTCTTGGCAAGTATAATCAAATTAATAGGATGACAGGAGGTTACATAGTGGATACATTTATCGAGATCCTCAAAGCTGTGCTTTTCGGTATTGTAGAGGGCATTACCGAATGGCTGCCCATTTCTTCTACGGGACATATGATCCTATTGGATGAGCTGGTTAAGCTACAGGTGTCCCGGGAATTTTATGAGATGTTTCAGGTGGTCATCCAACTGGGCGCAATCCTCGCAGTGATCCTGCTGTTTTTCCATAAGCTCAATCCCTTCTCCCCGAAAAAAGAGGAGACAGAGAAAAAACAGACCTGGCAGCTTTGGTTTAAGGTGGTTGTGGCGGTGCTGCCGTCGGCAGTCATCGGGATCCTTCTGGACGACTGGATGGATGCCCATCTGTATAACCATATCGTTGTTGCCATTGCATTGGTGGCATACGGCATTGCGTTTCTGTTTTTGGAGAAGGAAGACCGGCAGAAGCCTGCGAAGATCAGCGAGGTTTACGATATTGACTACCGCACCGCTCTGCTCATCGGCGCGTTCCAGTGTCTTGCGCTGATCCCCGGTACTTCCCGCTCCGGCTCTACCATTTTGGGTGCGATCATTTTGGGCGTGGCAAGACCTGCCGGCGCGGAATTTTCCTTCTTCCTCGCCATTCCCACCATGCTGGGCGCCAGCGCGCTGAAGTTCCTTAAATTCCTGCTGTCCGGTGTTGGCGCGTCCGGATTGGAGCTTGCCCTGTTGGCGGTTGGCTGCGCGGTCTCTTTCGGTGTCAGCCTTTTGGTGATCCGGGCGCTGATGGATTATGTACGGAAAAAGAGCTTTGCGGCCTTTGGTGTTTATCGCATTATCCTGGGCGGCATCGTCCTTTTGTGGTTTATCCTGCAGCAGATTTTTTAAGGGGGTCCCTTTATGAAATATACCATCCAGAATGAAAAACTGAAAATTACCGTAGATTCTCTGGGCGCACAGCTTTGCAGCGTTGTCTGCAAGGAGGATGGCGTGGAGCATATTTGGGAGGCGGACCCTGCGGTCTGGGAGGATCACGCGCCGATCCTGTTCCCCTATACCGGACGGCTGCCCGGTGGAATATTTACGGTAGACGGAAAGGTTTATGAGGGCGGCATCCACGGCTTTGCCCAGCATTTTGAGCATACCATGGTCCGCTGCGAGAGCAATATCCTGACGATGGAGCTGGTTTCCAGCCCGGAAACGCTGAAAAAATGGCCCTTTGCCTTCCGTTTGGAGTCGACCTTCCTTTTGGGTGGCGATACGCTTTACCACTCCCTGCGGGTGAAAAATACCGGCAATGTGGCGATCAAGTTCGGGATCGGCTTCCATCCCGGCTTTGCCATTCCTTTTGACGACAGGCATACATACGAGGATTATGAGCTGCGTTTTGATAAAATGGAGTCCCCTATTTGCTTGAGCACCGCCGAGGGCGGTCTTGTGGGAGACCGGACCTATTCTTTAGGCAAAAATATCCGCGCCATTCCTATTGACGATCAGCTTTTCATTAACGACAGCCACCTGATGGTGGGCCTGCGGTCGGAGACCTTAGGCATCTATGAAAAGGACTCTAACCGGGCAGTGGTCTGCCATATCGCGGATGCGCCCTATAACCTGATCTGGAGCAAAGCGGGTACTCCCCGATTTGTGTGTATCGAGCCCTGGCAGTCTATCCCTACGCCGGATACAGAGTGGGACGATAAGCCTGCTGCTGCCTGCCTGCAACCGGGCGAAAGCTACAAGACCACGATGAAAACCACATTCCAGAGATAAAAAAAGCCGCCATTGGCGGCTTTTTTAATTGACAATTGAGAATTGCGCACCATCGAACGGTGGTTTTATTCTATATGGGAGATTGCCACGGGCACATTCGTGCCCTCGCAATGACATTCAAGGGGCGAGGGTGCGATGGATGGTTTGACAGAAACCCGTCCTCTACAAAAAATATTATGTAAATGAGTATTGACTTTTATAGGGGTGGTTGGTACACTAAAAGAAAAGCCTGGGAGGATAAAAATATGAAGCTGAAAATAAATCGGAAAACGGTGCTGATTATCCTTGCTGTTTTGGGCGGCTTAGCGGTACTCGGGGCTGCGTTGGTATTCGGGATCAACGGCTATGTGGTGCATTTTGGCGAAAAGTACATCCTCTCCCCTACGGATGGGGCTTCCCTTTCCGATATGGACTGCATTTTGGTTTTGGGCTGCGGTGTCCGGGACGACGGCACGCCCAGTCATATGCTGGAGGACCGGCTCCGCCGTGGTGTGGAGCTTTATAAAGCCGGCGCGGCGCCGAAGATCATTATGAGCGGTGATCACGGACGGGTAGGTTATGACGAAGTGAACACAATGAAGCAGTATGCAATCGATGCCGGTGTGCCCTCTGAGGATGTGTTTATGGATCACGCAGGGTTTTCTACTTACGAGAGTATGTACCGGGCAAAGGATATTTTCTGCGCAGAGAAAATTCTGATCGTCAGTCAGGAATATCACCTTCATCGCGCCATTTATCTTGCCCGGGCGCTGGGGCTGGAGGCTTACGGTGTGGCATCTGATTACCGCACCTATTCCGGGCAGCTTTACCGGGATATTCGGGAGATATTAGCACGGGATAAGGATTTTTTCGTGGGGATCTTCCAGCCTGATTACCCCTACGGTGGCGAGACCATTCCGGTATTTGGAAATGGTGATTTGACGAATGATAAATAATGGACAATTACAAGTTACAAATTAAGAATCCACAATAGACAGCAATTGTAGGGGCAGCTATTAGCCGACAAATCCCCTCCCCCGGGGGGAGGGTGGTTTTTGCGAGGAACGAGTAAAAACCGGGTGAGGAACGGCGATATTTTGGACATAAGAATATGTCTGTTCATCGTGCAAAACCATCATTTATCGCCCGCATTCCTCATCCGCCCCTTCGGGGCACCTTCCCCCCGGGGGAAGGGATTTTGGAAGACATTGCAATTGCCATTGTTAATTAAAAAAGACCGTCCGGTGGACGGTCTTTTTTCTTACTTATTCAGGTATTCGTGGATGGCGGCGGCGCCCTTCTTGCCGGCGCCCATTGCCAGGATAACGGTGGCTGCGCCGGTGACGGCATCACCGCCGGCGAACACGCCGTCGCGGGTGGTCATCTCGTTTTCGTTGACGATCAGGCAGCCCTTGCGGTTGGTCTCCAGACCGGGAGTAGTGGACCGGATCAGGGGGTTGGGGCTGGTGCCCAGTGCCATAATGACG
Source organism: Oscillospiraceae bacterium (assembly GCA_015067785.1). Lineage (GTDB taxonomy): Bacteria > Bacillota > Clostridia > Oscillospirales > Oscillospiraceae > Faecousia. The sequence goes on along the minus strand of SVLR01000017.1, from coordinate 27,764 downwards.
GTATCCACATCCAGCACGAACTCACTGCCGGGGATCTCCACGGGACGGCGGCGTCCGGAGGCGTCCGGCTCACCCAGCTCCATACGGATGCACTTGATGCCGCAGGCGCGGCCTTCCTCGTCGGAGAGGATCTCCACGGGGTTGCAGAGGGTCTTAAATTCGATGCCCTCCTCCTTTGCGTGGTGCTTTTCTTCCTCACGGGCAGGCATTTCTGCCTCGCCACGGCGGTAAACGATGTAAACATGCTCCGCGCCCAGACGCATTGCGCAGCGGGCACCGTCCATAGCCACATTACCGCCGCCTACAACGGCAACCGCCTTAGACTTAATGATGGGGGTGTCGTAATTTTCGTCATAGGCCTTCATCAAATTGGTACGGGTCAGATACTCGTTGGCGGACATAACGCCCTTCAGGCTCTCGCCGGGGATGTTCATAAACATCGGAAGTCCCGCGCCGGAGCCGACAAATACAGCCTTATAGCCCATTTCGAACAGCTCGTCGATGGTAAGTACACGGCCGATGACCATATTGGTCATCACCTGAACGCCCTGGGCTTCCAGCTTTGTGATCTCGTTGGCAACAATCGCCTTGGGAAGACGGAACTCGGGGATGCCGTAGACCAGCACACCGCCGGCAGTATGGAGTGCCTCGAACATCGTGACCTCGTAGCCCAGCTTTGCCAGATCGGAAGCACAGGTCATACCGGCAGGGCCGGAGCCTACAACTGCTACCTTTTTACCGTTAGAGGGTACTTTTTCAGGCATTTCGTTGATGTTTTCCCGGTACCAGTCAGCAACGAACCGCTCCAGTCGGCCAATGGCTACCGGCTCACCCTTGATACCGCGGACACATTTTGCCTCACACTGGCTCTCCTGCGGACATACACGACCGGAAAGAGCCGGCAGGGCGTTGGTGGAGGTGATGATCTCATAAGCGGCCTTAAAATCGCCTTCGGCGACCTTGCCGATAAACTCAGGAATACGGACATTGACGGGGCAGCCCTCTACACACTTGGGGTTTTTGCACTTTAAGCAGCGGCCTGCCTCTTCGATTGCCATTTCGGCGGTGTAGCCAAGGGTAACTTCCTTAAAGTTCCGGGCGCGGACCTTGGGATCCTGCTCCGGCATCGGGGTTTTTACAAGTGTCATATTTGCCATTACAGTTCCCTCCTTACTTGATAAGCGCCTTGCCCATGGCTTCCATACGGCAGGCGTGCTTCTCGGTGACCTCGGCTTCTCTGCCGCGGTACACACTGTTACGGCTCATAAGCTCCGCGAAATCCACCTGATGACCGTCAAATTCGGGACCGTCCACGCAGGCAAACTTCACTTCTCCGCCAACGGTGACACGGCAGCCGCCGCACATACCGGTGCCGTCGACCATAATGGGGTTGAGGGACACGGAGGTGTGGGTGCCGAAGGGCTTGGTGGTAAGCGCCACGAACTTCATCATAGGTACGGGACCGATGGCGAGGACCTCGTCAAATTCTTCGCCGGCTTCCAGCATTTCCTTAAGGGGCTGGGTCACCAGACCGTGGCGGCCGTAGCTGCCGTCGTCTGTCATCAGGATCAGACGGTCTGCAACTGCCTTAAATTCCTCCTCAAGGATCACGATGTCCTTGCTGCGGAAGCCGATAATGACAGTAACCTCGGCGCCTGCCTCCTTAAATGCCTTGGCAGAGGGCAGCGCAATGGCGCAGCCGACACCGCCGCCAACCACACAGACCTTTTTCTTGCCTTCCACAGGGGTGGGCTTGCCCAAAGGACCTACAAAGTCCTGAATATAGTCGCCCTCGTTCAGGTTACCCAGCGCGATGGTGGCAAAGCCGACCTTCTGGAAAATAATGGTGACGGTGCCCTTCTCCCGGTCATAACCGGCAATGGTCAGGGGGACACGCTCACCCTTGTCGTCAATGCGGAAAATGATGAACTGACCGGCCTTTGCCTTCTTGGCGATAAAGGGTGCCTCAATGTCCATCAGCGTGACATTGGCGTTCAGCTCAACCTTGCGAGCAATTTTGTACATCTTACGAGCCTTCTTTCTAAAGTAAGTAATAGCAAATAATGATTATATGCAAACGGATCCAGTTTGTCAACGGATCACTGCACTTTTGCGCTGGTCAGGCATTTCCAGATAAGAGATGCATTGTCGGAATAAAACGCACTAAGGCAATAGGCCTGCACCGTAAAAAAAGCATCCTTGTTTTCCAGTACGATGGCTACATAGGTGAGTTCCCCCTCGGGTGCGGTCTTTTTGTAGGTAAAGGTATAAAAACCGTCCCGCAGCGTCAGCTCACAAGGAAGCCCGTTGCCATAGATCACAAAATTACCGTAGGCCTTCAGGTCCATACTCCCGTAGCCCTCCGGAAAGTCCGAACGGTTTTCCCGGATCCCCAAAAAGCCCATACCGCCGTAGCTGTACAGAAAATCCTGCCCGGCAGCATAGTCTTCGTTGCTTTTATCTTCAAAATAGCCGGGCAGACGGAGGGTAAGACCGCTGCTTTCTACGGTCTGATAGCCATCGCCGCAGCCACAAAGAAGGTTTACATAAAATAAAAGCAGAAGGATCAGGGAAAATGTCCGTTTCATGTATGCTTCTCCTTATTTTGCCTTCAAAAGATCACGAATTTCTGTCAGCAGTACTTCCTCAGCCGAGGGTGCAGGAGGTGCCGGCGGCTCTGCCGGGGCTTCCGCTTCCTTATTCTTGCCGATCTCGGAAAGCTTATTGAGGAACTTCACGATCAGAAAGACCACAAAGGCCAGGATCAGGAAGTTAATGACTGCGGAAAGGAAATTGCCATAGGTCAGGTAGTTGCGGACCTCCTGCACCACCTCAGTACCGTCGGCATTTACGATGGTTTCATAGGTGGGCTCGACCCAAGGCATCCGTGGCAGCGCGAGCTTTGCTTCGGAGAAGTCTGCGCCGCCCAAGAAGATATTGACGATGGGCATAATGAGGTCGTTGGTCACGCTTTTTGTGATGGTGGAGAAGGCACCGCCGATGATGGTACCGACTGCCAGCGCCAGAGCATTGCCTTTTACGGCAAAGTTCCGGAATTCATCCCAAAAAGCTGCCCTTTTCTTTTTATTGAACATATTTACTCCTAAAAAGTTCGATTTATCCTGCGGTTACAAATTCGATGGATTCCAGTACCTTGGTGATGGCATCCTTGTCGTAGCTCTCTTCGGGGCTGGTGAAGGAGATCTGCCAGGTGGTGCCGTCTGCAAGCTCAATCATATAGATGGTATCGATGTACTTGACGGATTCTACTTCCTTTGCATCAAAGGTATAGAGGGTTGCGTTGTCGCCGATAGGCTCCTTGTACTTTGCGCCCATCAGGAGAAGGTTGGTGCCGACTACAGACAGAGCGTTGTGCTTATAGAAAGTCATTTCGCCGTACTTGGTGTCAAAGGCGGCGTCGCCGAACTTATTCTCTTCTTTTTCTTCCACCTTACCGGCAATGGTGAAGGTGAAGCCGTAATTGGAAAAATCCTGCTTCAGGGGGATAAAGTCGCAGCCTGTAAGCAGCAGGGCAAAAAGCAGAACGATAGCGATTACAGATGTGGTTTTTTTCATAGTGTTTTCCTCCTTGTTTGTTTACATAATATTTTTGGGTTTATTTCACTCAGAGGGTGGTGGCACCCTCGAAGTTACTCACTATTAGGTTTACATAATATAATTAGTAGGATTTACTTGGCTTCGATGACCTCGATGCCGCCAAGGTATTTCCGCAGGCATTCGGGAACGACCACAGAGCCGTCAGCCCGCTGATTTTGCTCCACGATGGCGGGGAAAATACGGGAGGTGGCAAGGCCGGAGCCGTTGAGGGTGTGGACAAAGTCGATCTTGCCGTCGGCACGACGGTAGCGGATGTTGCCGCGACGTGCCTGATAATCCCGGGCGTTAGATACGGAGGAGACCTCCTTGTAGCCATTCATAGAGGGGATCAGGATCTCGATGTCATAGGTTCTTGCCATAGATGCGGAGCAGTCCCCTGCTGCCAGCTTCACGGTACGGAAGTGGAGACCCAGACCGGCAACCAATCTTTCTGCCTTGGTCACCAGCTCCTCAAATGCTTCATCGGAGCCTTCGGGGGTGGTGAACTGGAACATCTCTACCTTATTAAATTGGTGACCGCGAACCATACCACGCTCGTCAGCCCGGTGAGAGCCGGCCTCCCGACGGAAGCAGGGGGTATAAGCGAAGAATTTCTTGGGAAGATCGGCTTCGGTCAGGATCTCATCCCGGTAAACAGATGCCAGAGCTGCCTCAGCGGTGGGCAGCATATAGAAGGTGCCGCCCTCGGTGGGATGGTTGGCGATCTTGAAGACCTCATCGGCAAATTTCGGGAACTGACCGGCTGTCAGACCGCACTGGTACTCCAGCATATGGGGCGGCAGGATAAAATCGTAGCCGTCTGCGGTGTGGGTATCAATAAAGTAGTTCAGCAGCGCCCATTCCAGGCGCGCGCCCATTCCGGTGTACATCCAGTTGCCGCCGCCAGCCAGCTTGACACCACGCTCGTAGTCAATAAGACCCAGATCGGTACAAAGATCCACATGGTGCTTGGGCTCGAAATCGAAGCTGTGCTTTTCGCCAATATAGCGCAGCGGCTCATTATTTTCCTTTCCGCCCGGGAGAAGATCGGGATCGGGCAGGTTGGGAAGGCTCAGCATCGCGGTATAGTACTGTTCCTCAAGCTCCCGGAGCTTCAGCTTATCGTCAGCAATAGCTTCATCAATGGCAACAGAGGCTGCCATATTGGCATTTATCTGGGCTTCGATGCCGGAAACATCTTCGCCGCGCTTCTCCGCACCCTTTTTCTGACCGAACAGCTTGCCGTTTTCCTTGGAAAGCTTGTTTTTCTCGGCAGTTTTGGTCTCCGTTGCGGTCTTCAGGCCACGAACGGCAACATCCAGCTCCAGGATCCGGTCAATGACCGCATCACAATCCATTTCCTTTGCCCGAAGACCGGCCTTGACTGCCTCGGGGTTTTCTTTGATTTTTTTGATATCCAGCATTTGTAAAATCTCCTTATTCCTCGATCATATTAGGCTTATCGGGCATAACGATGGCGGCAATAATATATGCCAGTAAGCCGCTGCCGCCCAGACAGCTAAATGCGACCAAACCTAAACGAATTAAGGTAGAGTCCACATTTAAATATTCGGCAATTCCACCGCAAACACCGCAGACCTTGCGGTCGGTAGAGGATTTATACAGCTTTTTCATATAATTTCTCCTATTTCTTTAATTGCATCAGGGCATCCAGCAGAAGCTGCAGATCCTCGGGACCGTAGAATTCCAGCTCAAATTTACCTTTTCGTTTGCCATTAATGATCTTAACACCTCGTCCAAGGATCTTTGACAGATCCTTTTCGCATTCAGAGATGTAATCCACCTGCAACGGGACATATTCTGTTTTTTGGGGTTCTCTCGTGAGATTTTTGCATAAAAGCTCAGCTTGGCGGACAGAAAGTCCAAGAGCGGAGATCTTTTGGGCAACCTCTGCCTGCTTCTTCGGGTCCTTAATGGTAAGAATTGCCCGGGCATGACCGGCAGACAGCTCCCCCTTGCGGACACGCTCCAAAACCGCCGGTGTAAGGGTCAGCAACCGCAGAGCGTTTGCCACGGCAGGACGGGATTTTCCCACTCTTGCCGCCGCTTCTTCCTGGGTCAATGCGAAATCTTCTATTAATGACTGATAACCCAATGCTTCTTCCACAGGATTCAAGTCCTGACGCTGCAAATTCTCGATCAGCGCCAGCTCCATAGCCTTTTTGTCGTCTGCCTCGATAATCACCGCGGGAATTTCCGTGAGCCCTGCCATTCTGGCCGCGCGCCACCGACGTTCACCGGCAATGATCTGAAAATATCCTGTGGGCAACTCCCGGACAGTGAGCGGCTGCACAATGCCGTGGAGCGCAATGGAATCTGCCAGCGCCTGTAATTCGACTTCATCAAAGTCTTTTCTTGGCTGATTTTGATTATTTTCTACTTTTTGAATGGGGAGCAGGCGGTAAGGCGTATTTTCTGCCGGTGCCTCTACCACATCCATCATCAGGGCACCGAGACCCCGACCCATACCTTTTGGTGTTGCCATTCCGTCACCTCTCAGAGTTTCTTCATAATTTCCTCAGCCATGGCACGGTAGGCGACTGCACCGCGGCTGGATTTATCATATGCGCTCACGGGGAGGCCGTGGCTGGGTGCCTCCGCAAGACGGACATTTCGGGGAATGACCGTTCCAAAGACCTTTCCGGGGAAATGCCTGCGGACCTCCTGCGCTACCTGTGTGGAGAAATTGGTACGACCGTCAAACATAGTCAGCGCCACGCCAAAAATCTCCAAGCCCGGATTTACCCGTTTTTTCACGAGCCGCAGGGTGTTCATCAAGTCTGCGAGACCCTCCAACGCGTAGTATTCACATTGAACCGGGATCAAAATGCTGTCAGAGGCTGCCAACGCATTAATACTGAGCAGCTCCAAGGAGGGCGGACAGTCAATAAAAATCACATCATAACGGTCTTTTACTGCTGAAAGAGCGTTTTTTAGCCGCATATTCGGGGCATCCATCCCAATCAGCTCTACAGCAGCACCGGCAAGATCTGCGCTGGCAGGCAGTACGTCACCAAATTTTGTCTCAACAATCGCTTCCTCTGCCGGAATGTCGTTGATGACCACATCGTACACAGACCGCTTCAGCTTTCTCTTGTCTAATCCCAAGCCGGAGGTTCCGTTGGCCTGCGGATCAAAGTCGCATAGTAGAACCTTTTTGCCTGCGTCACGTAGCGCGGCAGTCAGGTTTACGGCGGTGGTGGTTTTGCCCACGCCGCCCTTTTGATTAACTACGGCGATTATCTTTCCCATAGTATCTTCCTTTCATGTGGCTATATTGTTTCACGTGAAACACGCAAAACAGAAATATAATGTTTCACGTGAAACATTTTGGTGCTTACCATTGCTTTGGTATGTCCGTGACATAGTCGGGAATACCGTACATAAGACAATAAGCCAACGCACCTGCGGTGATGAGAAGAAAGAATAATGCGATCAGCAGACACACAGACAAACGACGGCTTCGCTTCTTTAAGGCCTGTACTTCCTCTTCCAAGGAACCGAGGAGAAGCATACCCTGCTTTTTGAAGCTGACAGGGGAGGGCTGCAAGGGGATCACAACCGGTGTTCCTTTCGGAATTGGATAGCTCTCCATCTCTGCTTGACAAGCCTCACAAAAAACGGCCTTGCCTACAGTTTCTCTATTGCAATTTAAGCAGCTCATAGCTTGCCTCCTCTTTCTATACGGCATATAGGCATACTTACCTTAATATATTATATAATATATTTTTCATTTCGTAAAGATGAAAATTTTGAAATATTATAGGCAAATATTACAAAAACATTCCATTTAATTTGTACAAAAGAGAAAATCTATAAATACTACTTGACAGTCAGCTGACCATATAATATAATAACGATACCGCAAGAAAGGAAGGGGTGATTGTAATGCGGTGGATGATACCGGGCACTGTTTTGGAGGTCCATCGGGAAATCGAGGGGGAAAGTGAGCAGATGCTGCGGGCTATGTTTCTTGGAGGAGATATTTCTCTGTCTCAGGTAGCTGGTGTTACCGGTCTGGAGCCGTACACGGTGCAAAATTGGGTGAAGCGGGGATTTCTGACGCCGCCGGTGCAGAAAAAGTACTCCATCGACCAGCTTTGCCGGATCATTAACATCAATATGCTGCGCGGTGTGTTCTCTCTGGAGCGGACCTGCGGCCTGCTGGGATATGTGAACGGTCAGCTGGATGACCATTCCGACGATATTATCGGGGATGCGCAGCTATACTTTATGTTTGTATCCTTGGCAGCCCGCGCCCAGCAGCTGAGCCGTCCGGAGGCCTGCGACCGGGTCCTTGGTGAAATGCTCCGGGATTACAGGGAGCCGTACCCCGGCGCAAAAGAGCGGGTCAGTAACGCACTAAAAGTTATGTTAACCGCTTATCTGGCAGCGCGGATGCGCGCATCTGCGGATTCCATGCTGGCGCATCTGGAAAAAGAGGACCGGAATCCTTTAGAAAACGACGAAATTTAAGAAAATAACAACAATTTAAGGAGTGAAAATTATGGAAATTAATTTCTCAGGCACAAGCTACTCCGGAGGCGGCAGCGGAAAAAAGACTGTCGATCCCAGGAAGTTTGGCAAGACCGCGGTGATCTTAGCGGTGGTTGCGGTGCTGCTCATCGGCGCCTTTGGCTGCTTCTACACCGTTGACGACAAGCAGCAGGCGGTGGTGACGACCTTTGGCAAGGTCACAGATGTGACCGATGCAGGTGTCCACTTCAAGCTGCCCTTTGGGATCCAGAAGGTCAAGACCGTGGATGTCCACGTGTATCAGAAGATCGAGCTGGGCTATACCACCAATAAGGGTGATTATACCACCAAAACCTCAGAAAGCACCATGATCACCGGTGATTATAACATCGTCAATGTGGATTTCTTTGTAGAATATAAGATCACCGACCCGGTTGCTTATCTTTATTCCTCTGTAGAGCCGGAGCTGGTACTGAAAAACCTGATCCAAAGCCAGGTACGTAATGTGGTTGGCTCTGCGACGGTAGATGCAGTCCTCACCGACGGCAAGGAGAACATCCAGATGCAGGTCCGGGAGCTGGTCATGGAGATCTTGGCAGAATATGACATCGGTTTGTCTCTGGTGGATGTGCGTATCCAGGACTCGGAGCCGCCTACGCAGGCAGTCGTTGAGGCCTTTAAGGCGGTGGAAACCGCAAAGCAGCAGGCAGAAGCGGTGGTCAACAACGCAAAGGCCTACCAAAATGCGAAGATCCCCTCTGCTCAGGCGGAGGCGGACAAGCTGATCCAGAATGCGGAATACCTGAAGCAGAAGCGGATCAATGAGGCGAAGGAGCAGGTGGCAATGTTTGTTGCCCGCTATGAGGAATATGCGAAAAATCCGGATATTACGGAAAGCCGTATGTATTATGAGGCGATTTCCCAGATCCTGCCCGGTGTGAAGGTCTATATCAACACCGGAAACGGCAGCTCCGTGGAAATGCTGCTGCCTTTGGAATCCCTGATTGGAGGTAAATAAAGCTATGAAAAAAGGCTATATTATTGTTTTCATTTTGGCACTGGTGCTGATCGTCGTGGCTGCCAATGCCTTCTATGTGGTGGAGGAAAACCAGTATGCCTGCGTGTTCCGTTTTCAGGAGATCGTGCAGACCAAGGGGAAACCCGGCCTGAATGTGAAGATCCCCTTTATTGACGAGGTGAAGTACTACACCAAGGCCACCATGCTCTACGATATCCCGCCCTCTGAGGTCATCACCTTGGATAAGCAGAATATGACGGTAGACTGCTATATTTTGTGGCAGATCTCCGATCCCCAGCAGTTTTACCGCTCTGTAGGCACCGTTTCTGAGGCAGAGGTCCGTTTGGATGCCAGCACCTACAGTGCCCTGAAGCGGGCGATGGGTCAGCTTGCGCAGGCTGATATTATTAACTTAGAGGACGGCGCCAAGCGTAACGAGATCTACGAGAGCATTGCCGCTACCGTGGATAAGGACGCGGTGGGCTACGGCATCCATGTGCTGGATGTGAAGATCAAGCAGTTTGACCTGCCGGAATCCAACCTGAACGCGGTCTATAACCGTATGATCTCCGAGCGGAATCAGATGGCGGAAAAATTTACTGCTGACGGTAATTATGATGCATCGATCATCCGCAACGAGGTAGATAAGCAGGTGAATATTCTCATTTCCGATGCCAAGGCACAGGCTGCAAAGCTGGAGGCTGAGGGCGAAGCGGAGTATATGCGTCTGCTGGCCGAGGCCTATAACTCTAAGGACAAGCGGGAATTCTACGAATTTACCCTTGCACTGGATGCTCTGGCAAAGAGCCTTACCGGTGAGGATAAGACCGTTATTTTGGATAAGGACTCCGAGCTTGCCAAGATCCTGATGGGCACGAAATAATGCATAATTACAAATTATGCATTCTGCATTAAGCATTCAGCATTATAAAATAAAGGACAAGTCCGAAAAGACTTGTCCTTTATTTTATCTTTTTCCTCTGCGGTAGCCGTCACGGTCGTAACGGATGGAGATGATTATGTTCAGCGTAAATGTTGTCAGCGTGACCAGGATCAGCTCAATTACAAGGCAGGCCGCGCAGCCTGTGAGAATGGTGGGAATACTGCTCTTTAACAGAATGATAAATGCCACCAATGCGCCAAGGGTCATTACACCGCCTAAAATGATGTACACAAGTCCGCCGATGCGCTGGGAAAACCGCCAGGCCTCCACACTGCCCATACCGAAATAGGTGCGGTAGCCGAAGGTGTGGTTGGCTTCGGGGGTGGGCTTTAGAAAATAGGTAAGACCTAAGCCTAAAATCAGCAGCGGCACAGCAAAAGTGACGATCCGTGCCAGTAATACGATGAAGCCAACAGTAGCGTTGACCTCCGGGAGGAGCTTCGCAATATCGAAGCCTCCTAAAATTTCCATAATCTTATCCATTATTTCTCCTCTAAGAACAGCTCAATTTCGCCTATAAAGCTCTGAACATCCTGAAAACGGCGGTAAACAGAGGCAAAACGGATATATGCCACCTCGTCAAGGGGCTTGATCCGCGCCATCACCATTTCACCGATCCGGTCGGTGCTGACCTCACGGACAAGGTCGTTCTGCAGGGCCTGCTCGATCTCCCGGGTGATCCGGTCCAAATCTGCCGTGTCCACCTGCCGCTTATCAAATGCGCGCATCATAGAGGTCAGGATCTTGCTGCGGTCAAAGCTCTGCTTGGAGCCGTTCCGCTTGACAACGAGGATCGGCTGGCTTTCCAGACATTCATAGGTGGTAAACCGCTTTTGACAGGCAAGGCATTCCCGACGACGGCGGATGCTGGCACCGTCCTCGGAATGACGGGAGTCAATGACCTTGCTGTCCTGCACACCGCAATAAGGACATTTCATAGGCAAAATTCCTTCCATTCTTTCTATTAATTGGATTATACCAAAAGAAAAAGCCGGTGTCCAGCTTTTTTTACCCGAAAAAGCCCGGTTTTGGCTTGCCAATTTTGGAAAAATAGGGTAAACTAAGTAAAAATAGGGAGGGGATGCTATGACCAGAAAAATGAAATTGGTGCTCAGCTGGCTGGGTATGTACGTTTTATGTACGGTTTTCGGCTTTATTGACACCAAAAACGGCTTTTTACAGGCGATTTTCGCCCTGTTTTCCGTGGGGTTTTTCCTGCCCGGCGGCATCCTTCTTTATGAAGCAGTGACGGATAAGGACAGAAGGACGGTCCGAATCATTCGGGGCATCAGCATCGCGTCCCTGATACTGACAATGGTGTTCATTATTCTCAATGCCCTGACCCTTCCCTCCGGGGAGGCGGTAGGGGACCGGATGAATGCGCTGCTCATTATCGTATCAACACCGATGTTCAGCAGCCAAATGTGGGCGCTGAGCCTCTTTTTGTGGTCGTGCTTGCTGATGGGCAGCTTCTTTAAGAAGACAAAGAAAAGCAAATAAATGTAGGGACCAGCACTTTCTCAATGACAGCGGGGGAATTACAAGTTACAAATTATAAATTGCACCGTCGAAAATGGGTGTAGGGAATGCATAAACCCGTTCCCTACGGGGAAGGACGGAGGTGCAGTGAGGAAAGAAAAAAACCTGCGATTTTTGGGTGGGGCGGAAAGTGTAGAGTTTATGCGCCTTTTCGGGGTGTGCCTAAAATAAAAATGGGAAAAAAATGGGAAGACTTTTTCGCAAAAGTGTGGTATAATCGTATCGTGGATGATAGAAATTGACAATAGACAGTTACGGTGCCCGATGTGCAGATAAGGTTACGATCTGTGCGGAGGGCGCTATTTTCTTTGTATCATACGGAAAAGAATACATACAAAAGTCACGGTTATGCTGCAATTTTCCGTATATGCGAAGGAGCTGAAAGTGAGGTGTACAGCGTTCTTTCTGTATTTGGAGGCAAGCCAGTTTGTCTCTGCAAGATAAAGTATAAGTTAAAGATTAAGTATAAGTTAAAGATAAAGAGTAAGTGTAAGATTAAGTAAAAGAAAAATAAAAAGAAATATATATAGTCATAGCGTAACTCCTAAATGGAATAATGTATATTTGGTTGTGGAAAACTCTGTGGAAAAGTCCACGCTTTCTGTGGATAAACCTGTGGAAAGCCTGTGGAAAGCTGTGGAAAAGTTAAAGAGCGGGTGGAAATTATAGATGCTGCCATAGAAAGAGAGCGTAGGGGCGGGCAATGCCCGCCCGGCAGTACAATCTACCTTTTCGCATTGGCCTGCGGCGCAATGGTACTTCCGACTGTGCGGACGACCGACGGTCGCCCCTACCGGGTTGATCAAAAATTGTCAACTGTCAATTCTCAATTATCAACTGAAAAGTGCAGATTTCCCTTGCTATTTTGCTTTTCCGCGGCTATAATAGATGATGAAAGAGTATGGGGGGAAGTGGACACGATGGAGAGAAAAGCGCGCATTTTGCTGATAACGACCGGTGGAACGATCGTGTCCCGCCAGGGCGCAGAGGGCTTGGAGCCCGGTGGGCCCCAGGAGCTGGAGCAGACCCTGCAAAATTTTGCTGCTTATTACGAAGTGGGTCTGCGGGATATTTTTTGTCTGGACTCCTCCAACATTCGCCCTGAGGAGTGGCAGGCCATTGCCCGCGCAGTATATGAGGAGCGGGGAAAGTGGGACGGGATCGTCATTACCCACGGTACGGATACCATGGCTTACAGCGCATCTGCGCTGACCTTTATGCTTCCGGGAATTGACCTGCCCGTTGTTTTCACCGGGTCGCAGCTGCCTATGCAGCATATACTCTCCGACGGTCCGGATAATTTGCGGACAGCCTTTGCTATGGCGGCCTCCGGTGTTCCGGGTGTGTTTTTGGCATTTGACCGGAAGGTAATGCTTGGCTGCCGGGCAGTAAAGGTCCGGGCATCCGGCTTTTCTGCCTTTGAAAGCATCAATGCCGGCTATGTGGCCTATGTAACGGACCGCGGTCTGACGCTGAATAAGGACTGCCTGCCTGTGGTTTCCGGGCCTGCGGCATTGAGGACAGATATCAGTAAGAACGTATTTTTGCTGAAATTAACACCGGGACTTTCTCCGGAAATATTTGATGCGCTGGCAGGTATGGGCTACCGTGGCGTTGTGATCGAAGCCTTTGGTCTGGGCGGCATCAATGTACTTAACCGGGGATTGCAGGGCATTCGCCGGGCGGTGGAGATGGGCATCAGTGTGGTGGTTACCACCCAATGCCTTTATGACAGCGCCAATCTCCGGGTATATCAGGTCGGCAGCCGCCTGCTGGATATGGGTGTGATCCAAGGCTTTGATATGACATCGGAAGCGGCTATGACAAAGCTGATGTGGGCTTTGGGGCAGAAAATGACCCCGGAGGAGATCAAAAAACTGTTTGCAAAAAGTATTGCAGGAGAAATTACTGCGTAAAATTCTGTTTATCAGAAGGAGGAGGTATTATGGATCCTATTTATGTCACCGGTCACCGAAACCCGGATACAGACTCTATTGTGGCTGCGATGGCCTATGCGGCACTGCGCAATGCGGTGGGCGACCGGGAATATGAGGCGGCATGCCTGGGCCGTGTGTCCGATGAGACCCAGATCGTGCTGGACCGCTTTGGTTTTCAGCCTCCGAAACGCATTACCGATATGTACACCCAGGTCCGTGATCTGGATTACGATACACCGCCTTTTTTGTCTCCCGCTGTGACCGTAGACCGTGGCTGGCTGCTGCTGCAGGAGTACCGCAATATTTCCTCTATCCCGGTGGTAAACGAAGACGGAACCCTTTTTGGTCTTCTGTCACGGGACGATGTGGCAAATTACCATATGGCGGTGGCTGAGGTCGGCAAGCTGGAAAGTGTACCTCTTTTTAACCTTCTTTCTGTACTGGACGGCAAGATCTTAAATGAAGCCGGTGAAAATACCGATACGGTAGCCGGTGAAGTGATCATTGCCCTGCCTCAGACCCGGGAGAGCTTGCTGAATTTCGGCGAAAACAGCATTGTGCTGTGCGGTGACCAGCCGGAGATGATCCGCAAGGCCTTATCTGCCAATGTATCCTGCGTGGTGGTCTGTCAGTCGGAGATCTCCGAGGCGCTGCGAAAGCTCGATACCAAGTCCTGCATCATCGCAACGCCCTATGACGCGTACCGCGCCGCCCGGCGTATCTTCCAGTCTACCCCTGTAGGTCGGATCTGCCGTACCACCGAGCCCATCAGCTTCCATTTGGAAAATCGGGTGGACGAGGTCCGGGAGCAGGTGCTGAAATACCGCTATCCCTGCTATCCCATTTTGGATGAAAACGAAAAGGTCGTTGGTGTTTTGACCCGGTACCATCTGCTCCGTCCCCGGAGAAAACGGGTGGTGCTGGTGGATCATAATGAGGCCGCCCAGTCCGTACCCGGCTTGGAAGAAGCGGAAATTTTGGAGATCATCGACCATCACCGCCTTGCGGATATCCAGACGGGAAATCCCATTTATGTCCGCAATGAGCCGGTAGGCTCTACCAACACCATCATCGCCTCCATGTTCCAGGATAGAGGCATCCTGCCCTCGGAGAAGATGGCGGGTATGATGGCGGCAGCCATCCTTTCCGATACGGTTATGTTCAAGTCCCCCACCTGCACACCTCAGGATGTGCGTACCGCGGAGCGTATGGCAAGAATTGCCAATGTTTCCTTAGAGGAATTGGGCAGAGAGATCTTCTCGTCTGCTATGGAAAACCGTACCGCAGAAGAGCTGCTCTTTGCGGATTACAAGGAATTCCACATTGCAGGTCACGACTTTGCCGTTGCCCAGATCACCTGCGTGGACAGCCCCAAGATGCTGCAGCGCAAGGAGGAATTTTTGCCCCTGATGCAAAAGCTGCAGAAGGACAGAGGCTTCTCAGTGGTGATTTTGATGCTCACCGATGTGCTGATGGAAGGCACACAGCTGATTTATGCAGGCGACACAGAGACCATCCGGCAGGCCTTTAGCGCAGAGCCTAAGGGCAATACCGTATTTTTGCCCCATATTATGAGCCGCAAGAAGCAGATCATTCCGATGCTCTCTGCACTGTGGGGTTAATTACAAAATCAAAAGGAGAAAAGTGATGGGATTTGAAGCCTTGCTGGGAAATGCCCGGCTGAAAGAAAACCTTTCCGGCAGTCTCCGGCAGGGTCGTATATCCCATTTTTACCTGATTTCCGGACCGAAGGGGTCAGGAAAAAAGACCCTTGCCCGGCTTTTGGCAGCGGCTATGCTGTGCCGGGCAGAGGAGAAGCCCTGCGGGGTCTGCAAGGACTGCCGCAAGGCCTTAGGAAATGTCCACCCGGATGTGATCTGGGTGGAGGACCCGGAGCATAAAAATGTTTCGGTCCGAATTGTCCGGGAAGCCAGAGAAAGTATATTTATCCGCCCCAATGAGGGCGACCGGAAGGTGTATATCTTCCCCCAGGAGCTGGGAACAGAGGGACAAAACGCCCTGCTGAAGGTTTTGGAGGAACCACCCGGCTATGGCGCATTTTTGCTGCTGACCGATAATCCCGAAAAGCTGCTGCCCACCATCCGCTCCCGATGCACGGAGCTGAATTTACATCCTCTCACGGCGGAGCAGCTTAGAGGGGCGCTCCAAAAGGAATTTCCCGATGTACAGCCGGATGTTTTGCAGGCGGCCATCGTCCGCAGCGGCGGCTATTTGGGACAAGCCAAGACCATCCTCACCGAAAGCGGAGATGTTTCGCCCCAAACGGTAGAATTTGCCAAGGCGTTTGCAGGGCGTGACGCAGTAGGGCTTGCCCGGCTTCTGGCTTCTATGGAGAAACATAAGCGGGATGCTTTTATCGCAGAATTAGCTGCCTGGTCAGCCCTTCTGCGGGGTGCTCTGGTGTGCCGCAGCGGGGAAACAGGCGTCACGGAGACGGAAAAGGCATTGGGCACCGCCCGGAGCGCCCGGGAGCTTATGGATGCCTATAACCATTTACAAAATGCAATGCAGTATGCCCAGGGCAATGTGTCCGTTGCCGCCCTGTGCGGCAATCTTTTATGGCAGCTGTGTTAGAAGGAGAACACTATGGAAGAAATAAAGAATCCCCAGGAAGAAAACACCTCTGTGGAAGTGGTGGACATTCAGTTCCGCACCGGGCAGAAGGTATATTATTTTGATCCTGCGGGGAAAACCTATAAGGCCGGTCAGCATTTGATCATCGATACCGCCCGGGGTATCGAATATGGCATATGCGCCAAGGGAAACCACACCATTCACCAAATGGAGGTGGTCACACCCCTGCGTCAGGTGCTCCGTGTTGCCACTGAGCAGGATGAGAAGACTGTAAAGGAAAATCAGGAAAAGGAAGCCCGCGCCTATAAGGCGTGCCTGCAGAAAATTGAGGAAATGGGCCTCGATATGCAGCTGGTTTCCGCGGAGTGCGCCTTTGATGGCAGCAAGATCCTCTTTTCCTTTACTGCCGATGAGCGGGTGGACTTCCGTGAGCTGGTAAAGAGCCTGGCGTCGATGTTCCATACCCGCATCGAGCTGCGCCAGATCGGTGTGCGGGACAAGGCACGGCTGGTAGGCGGCTTGGGCATTTGCGGCAGACCGTTTTGCTGCGGCAGCTTCTTAGAGGAGTTCCATCCTGTGACCATCAAAATGGCAAAGACCCAGAATCTCAGCCTGAATCCCACGAAGATTTCCGGCACCTGCGGCAGGCTCATGTGCTGTCTCAAGTATGAGCAGGAGGCATACGAGGATCTGCTGCGCAAGGCGCCGAAAAATGAGTCCTTTGTGGATACCCCGGACGGTCGCGGTACCATCATCGAGGTAGACCTGATGCGCCAGCGGGTAAAGGTAAAGTTAGAGGAACAGACCGATACGGCTATTTGGCATAAGAATGAGGACATTGCGGTGCTCAGAAGCGGCAAGGCCAAGAAAACCGATCCGCCCATTCCCGCAGATCTTGCCCCGATTTCCGGTAACGGCAAGCGGAAGAAGGAGGAACGGGTAGAGGAAAAGACCCGGTATTTGGACTCCATCCGCCTGCGCTACAGCGAGGAGACCATCGCAGAGGAGACCTCAGCCCCGGAGGAGGTGCCGGCAGCGGAGGAGAAACCGGCAGAAAAGAAGGAAAACAGGAAGAATCGCCACAATCGCCGGCAAAAAACGGCTAAGAAAACGGCGACAGCGCCGGCACAGGAAGCACCTGCGCAGCCGGAAGCAACAGAAGGGGAGGGCGCGCAGTCCCAGAAAAAGCGGACTTTCCACCGCAGACGCCATTTCCATCATAAGAAGTCCAAAAGCGGCGAACAGGGATAAATCGATAAATCTCCACTGCTTATAGCCAATTGTTGTTATGTGCACCATACTTTCTCTCCGGTGAGAAAGTATGCAAAGAACCGCCGAGAACCTTTCGTATGGTTCTCGGACTCTCCAGACGACCAAAGGGAGCGCCCTTTGGAAACCCCGGAGGCGACGATAATCGGTAATTGTCAACGATCAACTGTCAATTGTTCATTCAAGTATAGGTGTAACACTTTTTCGGTTTTGGAATACCTTGGAATGAGCGACGAAAGTCGCAAGTAAATTTTCGGAGGTATTCATTATGTATAACAACGGCTTCTGTGGCGGCAATATGTGCTGGATCATCATCCTCATCCTCTTGCTGTGCAACTGCGGCGGCAACAGCAATGCCAACAACGGCTGCGGCTGCGACCATAACTGCGGCTGCTGCTAAACCTATGATAAAAAGCCTCCCGAAAGGGAGGCTTTTATAATGGAAGATAAAACCTTCCCCTTTGGGGAAGGTGGCACGGCGTTAGCCGTGACGGATGAGGTAAAAACCTCACCCACCACTACGTGTTCCCCCCTCCCCAAAGGGGAGGGTAATTGTCAATTGCTCTTTCGTTTTGCAATGGGCTTGCATTCGTCCTGAATGGCAAGAAGGTCGGAAATAATGTCGTTGGAGAGCAGAAAGCCCTCACCGGTGAGATGCCAGCGTCCGTCATAGGTTTTGACCGCAAAACCACGGCTGCGGAACACTTCCAGTTTTTCCTCCAAAGGTCCGAAGGGGAGCATATATCTTTTCTCGTATTCCCTGGGGTCAATGCCGGAAACGGTGCGAAGCTGCAGCATCAGATATTCCCCTGCCCGCTCCCGGAAGGAGACATTTTCCACACCGGTCAGCACCTGCCCCTGCTCCTGAATGCCGGCAATATAGCGGCGCAGATCCTTCACGACGGAAAAACGCTGCCCGCCAAAGTCGGAGGCGGCAGCAGGACCGAAGCCTAAGTACTCACCCATCTCCCAATATTTCCGGTTATGCCGGGAGGTGTTTCCCTTTTTGCAGAAATTGGAGATCTCATACTGCCGATAGCCCTTGTCCTTCAAAAAGGAGATGGCAGACAGGTACATATCCGCCTGCAGGTCATCGTCGGGGATGGTCAGAGCGGAGGCCTGCTTATATAGCGGTGTGCCCGGCTCAATGCGCAGTCCGTAGCAGCTGATATGCTCGGGGTCCAGCTTTGTGATATTGGCAAGGGCGTGGATCCAGTCCTGAATGGTCTGACCCGGCAGACCGTACATCAGATCTACGCTCAGGTTTTTGAAGCCGTGGCGGCGGATCTTCCGTACTGCTTCCACCGCCTGCTGGTAATCGTGGGGTCTGCCCAGCTGAGACAGCAGCTCGTCGTTATCGGTTTGAATGCCAAGGCTTACACGGTTGAAGCCCTCGCTGCGCAGCCGGCGAAGAAGGCGGTCGGTGATAGAGTCCGGATTTGCCTCGAAGGTGATCTCCGCATCAGAAGTCACATCAAAGTGCTTGCGTATGGTGGAGAGGATCAGACTCAGTCCCTCACCGCCTAAAATGCTGGGTGTGCCGCCGCCGAAATAGATGGTGTCCACAATGTGCAGCGACGCGGCTTCGCCTGCTTCCCGAATATGGGCGCAGACGGCGTCCAAGTATTCGTCCTGCAGCTTTGCGTCGCACAGCGAATAAAAGTCACAATAGCTGCACTTACTTCGGCAGAAGGGCACGTGGACATAAATACCCAAGGGAGTCTTATGTTTTCTTGCAAAAATAGGCATAGGTTACTCCGTAGTTAATAGTTGATAGTTGACAGTTGATAGTTGACAGTTAAGGAAAAGCCTGCGGCTTTGCGGATTTAATAATTGCTGTCAACATTTTTTCTATTTCACGACAGTCACTAATATATAAAGAGAAAGAAGCATCGTTAATATACCCTGTTGCGTGTAAAAGCCGCAGCCAATAATCCGTTTCACAGGATTCTTTTAAGGCAATACTGAGTTTTGAAATGAAATCTGCTCGACTTTGGGCTTGTTGCGCCTCGGCAATATTTGCACCAATACTGGTTCCGCTACGCAATAGTTGTTTAGACATTATAAATTCTTTTTCCGTATTAGTAATGCCTTTATATAACTCCACAAGCTTGATTGCAAAACAAAAACTTTTATCTTCAACAGTTTTATTCATATGAGATACCTACATTTTCATAATTGTCAACTGTCAATTGTCAATTGTCAACTTAGTTAGTCTTCATCTAACTTGAGCACTGCCATAAAGGCTTCCGAGGGGACGGCGACGGTGCCGAAGGTACGCATCCGTTTCTTGCCTTCCTTCTGCTTTTCCAGTAGCTTTTTCTTTCGGGTGATATCACCGCCGTAGCACTTGGCGAGCACATCCTTACGCAGCGCCTTGATGGTCTCCCGGGCGATGATCTTTCCGCCGATGGCAGCCTGCACCGGGATCTCAAACTGGGCGCGGGGGATATTCTCCTTCAGCTTTTCGCAGATCTTTCTTGCCCGGGGATAGGCATTGTCTGCAAAGAGAATGAAGCTCAGCGCATCCACGATATCGCCGTTTAAGAGAATGTCCAGCTTTACAAGCCGGCTGGGACGGTAGCCGATGAGCTCATAGTCCAGCGAGCCGTAGCCCCGGGTGCGGGATTTCAGGGCATCGAAAAAGTCGTAGATGATCTCGTTGAGCGGCATTTCGTAGTGGAGCTCCACCCGGTTGGCGTCCAGATAGACCATATCCTTAAATTCACCACGGCGCTGCTGGGCAAGCTCCATCATATTGCCCACATATTCCTGAGGTGCAATGAGGTTCAGCTTCACAAAGGGCTCCTCTGCCAGCTGGATTTCTATGGGGTCGGGATAGTCCAGAGGGTTTGCCACCATAATGACTTCCCCGGTATTTTTGGTGACCCGATAGACGACATTGGGGGCGGTGGTGATCAGGTCCAGATTATACTCCCGTTCCAGTCGCTCCTGAATAATTTCCATATGGAGAAGACCCAAAAAGCCGCAGCGGAAGCCAAAGCCCAGGGCGATAGAGCTTTCCAGCTCGTAGGACATAGAGGCATCGTTCAGCTTCAGCTTTTCCAGCGCCTCCCGGAGATCCTGATATTTTGCGCCGTCGGCAGGGTACACACCGGAGAAGACCATAGGCTGGACCGGGCGGTAGCCGGGCAGAGGTTCGGTTGCGCCATTTTCTACCGTGGTGACGGTGTCGCCCACCTGGGTATCGGCTACGGTTTTAATGGAAGCAGTGATATAGCCAACCTCGCCGGCACCCAAGGCGTCGGCAGGAATGAGGCCCATAGGGCTCATAGTACCCACTTCTACTACCTTATAAGCAGCGCCGGTGGCCATCATCCGGATGTCCATACCGGCCTTTACGGTGCCGGCTTTAATTCGGGTATAGACGATGACGCCCCGGTAAGGGTCATACTGACTGTCGAAGATCAGCGCCTGCAAGGGGGCGGATCGGTCGCCGGTGGGGGCGGGCACATCCCGGACGATCATTTCCAGTACATCGTGGATATTGATGCCGTTTTTGGCGGAAATCTCCGGGGCATCCTGAGCGGGAATGCCGATAATGTCCTCCACCTCGCTCTTGACCTCTGCAGGGCGGGCGGCAGGCAGGTCGATCTTATTGATGACAGGCAGAACCTCCAAGCCTGCGTCGATGGCAAGATAGGTGTTTGCCAGTGTCTGGGCTTCTACACCCTGAGAGGCGTCTACCACCAGCACCGCGCCCTCGCAGGCGGCAAGGGAACGGGAGACCTCGTAGTTAAAGTCCACATGGCCGGGGGTGTCGATCAGGTTGAGGGAATAAACCTCCCCGTCGTCAGCTTGATATTTTAAGGTAGCGGCAGTTGCCTTGATGGTAATGCCACGCTCCCGCTCCAAGTCCATAGAGTCCAGCATCTGCTGCTCCATCTGGCGGGATTCCACCGCGTTGCAGGCCTCCAGCAGGCGGTCTGCCAGAGTGGACTTGCCGTGGTCGATATGGGCAATGATAGAAAAATTGCGAATTTTGGAAAGATCGGTCATACAATACACCTCAAGATTTACACAGCTTTTCCTAATTATACCGAATTTTCTGCCCGATGTAAACTGTATCTTTTCGAAAGTAGGGGGGAATAATGAGAAAAGACAAGGCAAAAAACGATTATTTTTACTTTTTTCAAAATTTTTTCGTGATAACCTCTTGTCGAAATGCAAAAAACGCGGTATAGTCTTACGGTATTGCGAAAAATATAATTCCGAATGAAGAGGGGAACAAAATGGGAAATACAAAAAAGCCCGTAAAAAGCACAGAGGAGATCCAGGCATCGATCCAGGCCATGATCACGCAGGCGCGGAAGGACGGCATGATCCGGCTCGTAGATCTGAATGCCGCGCTGGAAAAGCTGGATCTGACACCGGAAAAGATCGAGGAGATCTATGACCGTCTGGAGCAGATGAATATTCAGATCATCAGCGCAGAGCTGGATTTAGATCTGGGTGACGATATGGAGATCCTGGAGGATGATCTGGCAGAGGGTGATCTGGCGGGACTGGAAGAGGAAATTTTGGTCGACCCGGTAGATTTAGCGGCAGAGTTCAATCTGGATGACCCGGTGCGTATGTACCTGAAGGAGATCGGTCAGATCCCGCTTCTGTCTGCTGATGAGGAAGTGGAGCTGGCAAAGCTGGTCTCCGAGGGTGATCAGAAGGCGAAAAATAAGCTTACCGAGGCAAACCTCCGCTTGGTTGTTTCCATTGCAAAGAAGTATTCCGGCCGCGGATTGCATATCTTGGATCTTATTCAGGAGGGCAACACCGGTCTTATCCGCGCAGTCGACAAGTTCGACTGGACAAAGGGAAATAAATTCTCTACATATGCCACCTGGTGGATCCGACAAGCCATCACCCGCGCCATTGCGGATCAGGCCCGGACGATCCGTGTGCCGGTGCATATGGTAGAGGTGATCAACAAGACCACCCGCTGCAATCGGAAATTGGTGCAGGAGCTGGGCAGAGAGCCCACTGTGGAGGAGATCGCCGCCGAGTTGAATCTGCCGGTGGAAAAGATCATCGAGGCAAACCGCACTGCCGCTGATACGCTGTCTCTGGATACCCCGGTTGGTGATGAAGAGGATACCTCCATCGGCTCCTTCGTGGAGGACGAGCGCACCCCCGGTCCGGCGGATGCCACCTCCAATGCTATGCTGGCAGAGGCGCTGAAGGAAATTTTGGATACCCTGACCGAAAGAGAGGCAGATGTGCTTCGTATGCGCTTTGGTATGTATGACGGAAGAACCCATACCCTTGAGGAAGTGGGTCAGAATTTTGGTGTTACCCGTGAGCGTATCCGTCAGATCGAAAACAAGGCCATCCGCAAGCTCCGCCACCCCAGCCGCGCTAAGAAAATTAAGGATTTCTATTGCTAATAAAAGATGCGTGCTGCATTTTCGCAGCACGCATTTTTGGACTTATTTGTAGGGAAGGTACTTTTGATGACACGAAATGCCGCACCATCATTAATTGACAATTGATAATGGATAATTGACAATTGTGGTATCGCTACGCGATGATTTAATTCGTCCGCCTTGCGGACACCTTAATTGTCCATTGTCAATTTTCAATTGTCCATTTCTCCCTTGTTTTCCTCCATTATTTCTCCAAAATAATGGGGCCGGTGTATTTGTTTGCCAAAATGTGGGCGGCGGCATCCTCTGCGGTAAGAAGCACCTGCGCGCCGGTCACCATATTTTTTACTGCGCATTTGCCCTGACTAAGCTCGTCCTCGCCCAGCAGAATCACAAAGGGTACGCGAAGTTTGTCTGCATAGGACATTTTTTGCTTAAATTTCTTCTGCTCGCCGTAAAGCTGGACACGGATGCCGCAGCTGCGAAGTGCCTCTGCCAGAGAAATGGCAGGTGCAATGTCCTCTGTCATAGGAAGAACAAGCACATCCGCAGGAGCGGAGGGGAGCTCCGGATTGAGAAGATTCTGCTCATCCAGCACATAGAAAAGGCGGGTCAGTCCAATGGAGATACCAACGCCGGGGAGTGCACGGTCGGTGTAATAGCCGGCAAGATCGTCGTACCGGCCGCCGGAGCAGACAGAGCCGATTTCCGGGTGGTCGAGCAGTGTGGTCTCGTATACCGTGCCGGTATAATAGTCAAGACCACGGGCGATGGTCAGATCCACCGCAAAATTATCCTCCGGCACACCGAAGGCGGAGAGGTTCTCGGTTACTGCTTCCAATTCATCCAGACCCTTGTCGAACAGCTCGTTTTTGCCACGGTAAGCCTCCAACGCGGCGAGGACCTCTGTGTTGGTGCCCCGGATGGAAATAAAGGAGAGAACGGCATCGGCTTTTTCTTCAGGAATGCCTAAATCCACGGTCAGGATCTTGCGGACATTCTCCGCGCCGATCTTCTCTAATTTATCCACCGTCCGCATAACATCGCCGCTTTGCTCCTGCAGCGCCTGCATTGCGTAAAAGCCGTTCAGAATTTTTCGGTTGTTGACCCGGATCTGGAAACGGGAAAGACCGAAGCCGGTAAAAACTCTGTAAATAATGGCGGGGATTTCCGCTTCGTTCAGAATATCCAGCTTGCCGTCACCGATGATGTCAATATCCGCCTGATAGAACTCCCGGAAACGACCACGCTGTGCCCGCTCGCCCCGGTAGACCTTGCTGATCTGGAAGCGGCGGAAGGGGAATGCCAGATCGTTATAGTGGAGCGCTACATATTTTGCCAGCGGCACGGTCAAATCAAAGCGCAGCGCCAAGTCGCTGTCGCCCTTTTGGAAGCGGTAGATCTGCTTCTCAGTCTCTCCGCCGCCTTTTGCCAGCAGGATCTGCGCATCCTCGATGACAGGGGTGTCCAGAGGCGCAAAGCCGTAAAGGCCGTAGGTTTTGCGGAGGATCTCCACCATCCGCTCAAATTGCATCTGCCGCCCGGGCAGAAGTTCCATAAAACCGGACAGGGTCCGGGGCTTGATTCTTTCCATAATTTACCTCCAATAATAAGGCTTCCCCCTCGGGGGAAGCAGTCAAAAATCTTTGATTTTTGACTGATGAGGGGCTGGTGCACAATAATCAAGAAAAATCCGAAGTAAATAGGTGCTTATTTCCCCTCATCCGTCAGCCTGTTCGGTTGACACCTTCCCCCGAGGGGGAAGGCTTTTTGAATGATTAAAATCGCGTTTTATTGCGATACATCTCCCGCCAGTCGAGATCGCCCCGGCGCAGACCCATAATGCAGATCTCCGCGCTGCCCAAATTGGTGGCGATGGGGATGTTGTGGCGGTCACAGTGGCGGATGGTCTCCAGCATTTGGGCATCGTCCCAGGCATCGATGGAGTTGGGGTCACTAAATAGGATCACGAGATCGATCTCGTTGTAGGCAATGCGGGCATTGATCTGCTGGTGACCTCCCTGTTTGTGGGACAGGAGCAGGGTAATGGGCAGACCGGTATTTTCCGCGATCAGTCGTCCGGTGGCGGCGGTGGCAAGAAGTGTATGCTTCGCCAGCACACTCTTGTAGGCGGTGCAGAATTTAACCATCAGCTCCTTTTTCTTATCATGGGCCAAAAATGCAATGTTCATAAGAAAGCTCCTTTCGGTCATAGTCTAACGGGTACAGAAAGTCCCGTGATTCTCTTTGCGATCCTTCTGCAGGCGGCGGCTGCGCCACCCCGGGAAGTGCGGATCAGGGGGGTGTTTTTGGCGGCGGCAAGGACGATATTTACATCCTCGGGGACAATGCCCAGTAAGGGAAGTCCTGCCCGGTCCATAATGTCATCCACCGTCAGTCCCATGGTTTCCAGGGTGCGCTTGTGGATGCGGTTTACGACAAGGCGGACATTGGTTTTTCCCATCTGCTCCAGAACGTTTCCCGCTTGAGAAGCGTCCCGGATAGAGGCAGGGTCGGAATTGGTTACCAAAAGGACCCGATCCGCATATTGGGCAGACAGCTGAAAGCCTGCCTCGATGCCGGCGGGGGCATCTAAAAATATGTAGGAAAACTCCCGCCGCGCTTGCCGAAGCAGTCTGCCGAAGGCTTTGATGTCAATATCAGCGGCGGTACAGCCGATGGGGGCGGTCAAAAATTTAAGACCGGGGAAGAAGGGATGCCCCGTTGCCATATCCAAAGGATACTGCCCGCTATATACCTCTGCGAAGGAGAGGGCACCTTCCTCGGAAAGACCGAGCGCAATATCCAGATTTCTAAGTCCCACATCGCAGTCGATGCACAGCACCGTCTCACCCATATGGGCAAGGGAGGTGGCAAGGCCGGCGGTAATGGAGGTTTTGCCTGTCCCGCCCTTACCGGACAGCACAGCGATCAGTTCGCCCATAGCAATACCTCCTCGTAACAGTTAAAATAAGTATACCGTAATAATCCACAAAAAGCAAGGACTTTTATGTGATTTTATACACCTAATTTATGAATTATAACAAAAATTTTCTGAGAAGCGGGGGGAAAAGAACAGCGAATTGATAAAAATTTATCAATTTTAACTTTTAGTATTTACTTTTTGCGGAAAATCGTATATGATAGGCGGGAACAGAGTAGGAGATCTCGCGTCAAGTGCTGCCAAAATGGGGAGTTGTCTGGCAGACGAAGGACTTGTCCGCGATGAGGTCTTCGCACCCGCTGCACCATAATGGAGCCTTCCTTTATGCTAAGCGATACTCGGTCGGGAAAAGACGGCCAGATAGCGCTGCCTTTTCTCAGTCGGTGGAAATGTAACTCCCTGTGCTTATTTGCACGGGGATTTTTATTTTCCTCGACCAATACAGAAAGGAGACTATTTTTATGGCAAACAACAAATCAACCGCATTATACCCCCATCCTTTTAGTAAGGCTTACTGGCGGGATGCCCTTGCAGAGCTAAAGGACATCCGGATGCTGGTGGTTACCGCCTTGATGGTAGCTCTGCGCATTGCCCTGAAGCCTGCGGCTATTTACATAGGACCCCAGATGGCGATCCAAACCGCAACGCTGGCAACTGCGCTGGGCGCAATGATCTTCGGACCGGTAATGGCAATTCCTGCCGCGATGGTATCCGATACCATTGGCTTTATGATCTTCCCCACCGGCGATTATTTCCTGCCCTTTATGCTTACCGAGATCGCCAGCACGGTGATCTATGCTCTGTGCCTGTATCGGGCAAAGCCCAACGCCACCCGGGTCATCATTGCCCGGTTCCTCATTTGCTTTGCCATCAATGTGGTGCTGCAGCAATTCATTATCGCATGGCAGTACACCTATATGGGAAATCCTGAAAAAGCCAAGGACACCGTTATGGGCATTATGACGACCGCCCGCCTCTTTAAGAATTTGTTCTTCTTCCCCATTGAGACGGTGGTTATTACGATGTTCCTTAAGGTGCTGGTGCCGATCACCTCTCGTGTCCGGCTGACCTTCGGCGGCAGCAAGGGTTTGGACTTTACGAAGAAGCAGGTCGCCCTTTTGGCGGTGCTGCTGGTCATCGGCGTTGGCAGCTCTGTCAGCTATTTGGGCTACTATTATGACAACAACTCCGTCACCAAGGACTATTCTGCACAAGAGGTTGTAGATAAGAACCATATGGTTCACGATATAATCACCGAAAAGGACATAACCGTAGACGAGGAACGGACGTTGGCAGTCATCGAATATGCCGCAAAGCCGTTTTTTGGCAAGGAGACCACCTATACCGTTGCGCTTTACGAAGCGGTAGAGGGAAAAGAGATTACCGACGAGATGTGGGAGCAGATGTGGGGCTACAAAAAGACACCGGCATCCAAGGATACGAATATTCAGAGAGTGGCAACGGTGACCATCGTGGTGGAAAACAAGACAGATGCAGTGCTGTCCTACGAAAGCGTTCCGGTAAAATAACAAAAGGAGGGGGAAACCCCTCCTTTCAGCGTGCCAAACAACCCGATATATGCCTAAATAAGGCTCCCTTTGACGAGAGAAATCGTACTTTTTCGACAGACTGTCGGAGCAATTGGTTTCCAATTGCTCCGAATCTTTATTGCTTGCATTTTTTCCGAAGTGCCACCAATGTATGAACAAAGACCTGGTTGACAAATCCAAAAAATGGGTGCATAATAAAAAAGTAATTTCGCGTATGCGAAATTTTACAGGCCGAAAAAATTTCGCGCGTGCGAAGTGGATTTTGGAGAAAAATATGGAATATATAACCGTTCGTGAGGCGGCGAAAAAGTGGGATGTAAGTCCCCGCCGCGTGCAAATGCTCTGCAACGAAGGCAGAATAAAAGGAGTCGTTCGCTTCGGCCCGGTGTGGAAGATCCCGTCCACAGCGGTGCTTCCCAATGCCAGAAAAAAGGACGAGGAGCCCCACCTTCCCATGCCGCGAAAGTCCCCGTTTTTGGATATGACCGACCTGT
>SVLR01000016.1 GCA_015067785.1 Oscillospiraceae bacterium | reverse complement strand
CTGACTCTTAATCAGTGGGTCCCCGGTTCGAGTCCGTGAAGGTGCACCAATGGCCCGTTGGTCAAGTGGTTAAGACAGCGGCCTCTCACGCCGTTAACATCGGTTCGAATCCGGTACGGGTCACCAAGTTAATAAGTTTGTGTTGATTGTCATGTGGGTCCACCTGTTCCCATCCCGAACACAGAAGTTAAGCACATGTACGCCGACGATAGTTGCCGGGTGACTGGCCGTGAAAATAGGTAACGCAAACATTATTATATAACCTCACTACTTCGGTAGTGAGGTCTTTTTTTTATTCTACCAGATGCCTGTAACAGTCCACCGGACTGTTACGACGGCATGACGATAGCTTGCCCTAACCGTGAAAATAGGTAACGCAAACATTATTATAACCTCCGTCCAATAGGGCGGAGGTCCTTTTATTCTTTCGAACAGGATGGACGGGTCCACCTGTTTCCGTTTGCGGTGCCCGATATCTTCCTCGCCGACGGTGCGGCTTCGTCAGCTATCGACCGCTGCACACGCTGCGCCCTCACTGTATCTGCCACCGGCAGCGCTCGGGCTCGCGCCCCTTTTGTCCGCGTTGCGGACATTTTCCCCGCTAACGGGGAAATCTACCCTTTACACAAGGGAGCCTTCGGTGCGCTAATTACCGCATTTGCGGTGGTGGGGCAAAACACGCAAGCGAAAGAGAATTCGATGAGCCTATAGGCTCGGCAGGTTGTAGGCCCTAAGGGGGCCTGTGCATACCACCGGCACGGCCGGTGGTTATGATTTGAATGTACCAGATGCCTGCAAATAAAGATTTTTTGTAAAATTTGGCACTTTTCTATCCACTACCTCTTGTCGTTTTTTCTTTTTGGCGGTATAGTAACAATAAATGGCACATTAGGCTCTGTCCTGTCTACGCAAACCTTCACCTACGGCAAAGACGGTTGGGGTGATGTACTTGCCAAGATCAACACCACCAGTGTTCTCAGCGATGCAGTCGGTAATATCCAAAGTGATGGTACAGCTTACTATACTTGGAAGAATGGCAGACAACTCGCTACACTAATAAAAAGTGGTACAACTTGGACATTTACCTACGATGCCAACGGGCTTCGTACAGAGCGCACTAACGGCAGTACTACCTATAGGTATACCTACGACGGTTCCACACTCACCCAGATGACCGTAGGTAGCAATGCCCTGATCTTCACTTATGGCATCAACGGTCAGCCGATGTCGGTCAAGTATAACGGTGCAGACTACTATTATATCACCAATGCCCAGGGTGATGTGGTTGGTATTCTGAACGGCAGCGGTACAGAGGTCGTCACCTACGCCTACGATGCTTGGGGCAACCTCATCTCCACCGGCGGTAGTATGGCATACACGTTAGGCGACCTCAATCCCCTCCGCTACCGCGGCTATGTCTACGACCAAGAGACTGGGTTATACTATCTCCAAAGCCGCTATTACAATCCTGCAATTTGCCGCTTCATCTCTGCTGACAGCATTGGCTTCCTCGGTGCGGACGGCACCCCGGTTAGTTATAACTTGTTTGCATATTGTGAGAATAACCCTATAATGTATAAACTTAACACCACTGCTCTCACTGGCTTTACCATGGCTGATTGGGAAAATGGTGGTTTCCAAATTCCTATTTGGATATCATCATTGATATCCGGTTCGGATTTTAGTGCCAGCATTGCCCCTGTATTGCAAACAATTTATCAATATGTCCGCTATCCAGGAATAAAGGATTTAAATAGATTATATGGGTTGGACTTTGTGCCCGGAAAATTAAATACTGCTTGTTCAATAATTGGTTACGGGTTATTGGCAGTTAATATCGGACTATCTGCGTTGTCTAATTTTACAAATGACAATTTGACAATTAAGCAACAATGGATTGGTTTTAGTGTGGATACAGTATATACAGTAGGAACATTCGGGGCTGGATACGGTGTGGGTGCTTTAGTATCGCTAATTCCAGTAGTTGGCGTTTTTGTTGCACCTTTTGCCGCTGCCGGAGTTGCAATGTTTATTGACTGGACAAATGAGCAAGGAGGCTGGTTAAATGGTATCAAACAATGGCTTAACGATTTGTAATAGCAAATTTGTATCATTCATTAATAAAGGTTTCATGACATTATTATTTACTTTTTTGTTAATAATAATCATTCCACCTTCTTATCTCGTCATCGCTTATTGGGTCGAGATGCCTGTAGTTCTTAAACTGTTTTGGACAACATTAGTAGCGGTTGTTTTAATGGGGGTGATAATTACACCGTTGAACGGAATGGTCTTTAATAAAAATGGTTCAATTCTCTTTATTCCTGATTTTAGGATTATAAGATGCAAAGCAAAAGATTTAGACAGAATAGTGTTTAATTTTAATGAATGGGATAATAAAAAGTACTCAGTGATGGTTAAAATTGTATATAAAGGCGGTAATTATTTTTCAAAAGATTATTCCAGACAATTTAGGAATATGAGAAACAAAAAATTATCTATGTCTATGTATACAATTAGCAGGTATAAGCTTGATAAAATTTGTAATATCATTTTACAGTTAGATTTTTGCACTGTTATAAACATTATGGATAGTAATGGAAACATAGTTTATCAGTACCTCCCTAAGCTATAACTTCTTGGGGACAAGAGGACGGCTCTATTGTCTCCTTGCCCCTTGACTATCTAAAAATAACTAGGGATGTTTCTCTGTCTTGACCGCTGATCCAGCATAGCCCATATAAGACAGGGGACGGTTCTCTGTCTTGACAGCGAGGCTGGCATATTCCATCCGCACAAAACCTAACTAACCTCCCGGAGAGGGGAACTTTTTCCCTCTCCGGTGACGGGCAAGCTACACCAGCAACGGAACAACAGTAACTGTCAAGTATGTCTATGATGGTGTTGGCAGACTGGCTTCCGTCTGGGACGGCTTTACCAACAGTACCACCAATTATTCTTATGATGCCGATGGCCGTCTCCTTTGCGCGGAGATATTGAAGGGCGAGGATATCATACAGTCCATACAGTATCAGTATGATGACTTGAATCGGCTTACAGGCAAAATTGTCATTTCCCCATCCACCACCCCTTGTCAATTCCCAAATTTCACAACATAACAATAGAAAACCTCTCCCGGTCGCCCATTCAGCCCCGAGAGAGGTTTTATCATTATTGGGGGATGTATGGTATATCCGTTTTCTATACTCACTCCAATCTAAACATTGTCCACAGCCGGAGCAAGAGCCCATAAACACCCGCTCCAGCAGCTTTTGAAACCGCGGACAGCGATAGTATATCTTATCCTCCGGCCAGCGCTTAAAACAATTGCATTTTTACCATCAGCCGAAAAAGAACAGAAATATCAGTCAGAGTGCCGATCCCAATTGCGGGGGACAATGGGGCAGTGCAGGAGATTGCCACGGCGCAAGCGCCTCGCAGTGACGGTGTGGGACGAGGAGTGACGGAGCCTTCTACTACGCACTGTGTGCTCCGATCAGTATGACAGGGGAGAATGAGGAGGTTTAGGTGGGATGGAAATCTCCTGCAGACTGGTAGACCTTTTCTGATATTGCATTTGCCCGACATATATGGTAGTATATACCAGTAAGGAAGTAGTTTTCGCTTGAAAGGAGAATGTAGATGAAACGAATTGGTGCAATTTTGATTTGTCTTACTTTGGCGGCAATTTATCTCATCTTGCTGCCTACAGAGGTGCAGGCCGCTACGGAATACGAAGAAAACGGCTACATGTACACCGTTACAGACAGTGCGGCAACCATTACCCGTGTCTATCGCCCCTTTGCGGGTGATGTGACGCTACCGTCTATGCTGGGTGGCTACTCTGTAAAAAAGATTGGCGCGCAAGCGTTTTCCAGCTGCAATAATCTGACAAGTGTAATCATTCCGGGTAGTGTGCAGACCATTGAATATGGGGCGTTTATAAATTGTGACGATCTTGTCAGCGTGGTTATTTCGGATGGCACGAGGACAATCGGCAGTCATGCGTTTGCGAATTGTTTCGCTCTTGCCACTGTGACCATCCCTGGCAGTGTAAGACAGATCGGTGACTCTGCCTTTCGTGCCTGTAAAAGCCTCAAAAGCGTGATCATCCCAGAGAGTGTAATAACTCTTGGAAATTCAGCATTCTCTGGCTGTGACGCTTTGACCAATGTAACCATTGGCTCCGGTGTGACTGCGATTGGCGTTTGTGCATTTGAACGCTGTATTGCTCTTACCGATATATCTATCCCTGACAGTGTGGAAAGAATCGGTGAGATGGCATTTTATAATTGCGCCGGTCTTTCTAAGGTGATTATCGGTGATGGTGTGACTACCATTGATCCATACGCGTTCTACAGTTGCAGCAGCCTGAAAAATGTGGAATTTGGTATGGCTGTGAAAGTCATTGATGAGTTTGCATTTACCTACTGCAACTTTGCTGATGTAGTCCTCCCGGAGGGGGTCACAAGCATAGGAGTTAATACATTTTCCTACAATGAGAATCTTGAGGATGTGGAGCTTCCAAGCAGTCTGACAAGGGTCCACGCATTTGCTTTCGACGGTTGTAAAAAGCTGAATTACAAGTGTTTCGACGGCGGAAAGTATCTGGGAAATAAGAGTAACCCCTATATGGTACTCATTGGCACGGAGGATAAGGCTCTAACCTCCTGCGAGGTTCATACAGACACGAAGCTGATTGGCAATAATGCTTTTATGTCCTGTGACTCGCTTGTGAGTGTGACGCTTCCGAAGGGGATAAGGGTCATTGGCGACGGTGCGTTCTACGAGTGTTCCCACTTGGCAGCGGTTTACTTCAATGGCGGTCATAAGGACTGGATGCGTTTGGTTATTGGAAGCGGCAATGAAGATTTCGATTGTGCCACCATCGTAGAGGAATATGCCGGTTGCCTCCATAAATGGGACGAAAATGTCATTAAAAAAGCGCCCACCTGCAGCACAATCGGCACCAATACGTATACCTGTGCAACTTGTGGGGAAACCCTGACAAAGGAAATGGGAGGAATGGTTGCCCATAGCTACGCTGACGGCCGTTGTACCATCTGCGGTGAAGCAGAGCCGATAGAGGAGGAATCCCTCGGTTTCTTTGCGGCTATTGTAAAGTTTTTTGAAGACCTTTTCCGGTCTCTCTTATGGTTTCTGTACTAATAATGAGGAATCTTGTCAAGATCCTGTATAAGCAAATATAGGTACTGCCTCATATGATTCTTTCAAATCATTTTGAGACAGCACCTATTGACCGTCGAGAAACCCCCATTTTGCGTTAAGCAAGGCAGGGGCTTCTCGACGGTCTGTTTGCGTTTAGATATTTTTCTTTGCTTCCTTCAGCGCCTTTGCAAGCTGATCGGGGCAGGAGGTGTTCTTGGGACCGCATGTGGTGCCTTCCAGACGGGAGATAACTTCATCGATATCCATACCTTCAACGAGGGCGCCAATGCCCTTGAGGTTACCATTGCAACCGCCGATGTATTGCACATTTTTTACCTTTCGGTCCTCAATCTCAAAGAGGATCGTGCGTGAGCAGGTGCCCTTGGTCTGATATTCAAACTGCATAATGGAATTCCTTTCATTTTTTCTCTGATTATATGATAGATTCTAAAAAGTTTCAAGTAGGAATTTATTATTTGTGATTTGGTTATCCTATGATAAAAACAAAGGAGAGGCCGAAATGGATCATAATCAAAAGGAAGAGAAACAACAAAGCGAGCTGACCGACCTCGGTGCAGATATTTCCAAAACCAGTAAAGGGAATATCTATACCTTGACGATCATTGGGCAGGTAGAGGGACATCAGGTTCTGCCTGAGAATGTAAAAACAACGAAATATGAGCATGTGCTGCCGCTTCTGGCCGGTATTGAGGAAAGCGATGAGATCGACGGATTGCTTCTTCTGCTCAACACTGTAGGCGGTGATATTGAAGCCGGTCTTGCCATCGCTGAGATGATTTCCGGCATGAAAAAACCGACTGTATCATTGGTGTTAGGTGGTGGACACTCCATTGGTATTCCACTGGCAGTGTGCACGAAGAAATCCTTTATTACACCGACTGCAAGCATGACCGTTCATCCGGTACGAATGACCGGGCTTGTAATCGGCGCGCCCCAGACCTTCCGTTATTTCCAGCGCATCCAGGAACAGATCGCTGACTTTGTTACAGCCAATTCCGGTATTTCCCGGGAACAGTTTGAAGGCTATATGATGGCGACGGGGGAGATGGCATCCGATGTTGGTACCATTCTATACGGTAAGGAAGCTGTTGCATCCGGACTGATCGATCGGCTGGGGAGTCTAAGTGATGCTCTCTCTGCGCTCCACAAAATGATCGATAAGAACCGCAAGCGGGATAAAAAGGAGTAGACATAAAAATTTTCATTCTCTACTGGAAATTTTAGTACACCTGTGATATAATAACGAATATATGCGCTGGGGGGTGGGGAACGAAGTGAATTGGCTCGAAATATTGCTTTTAGGACTGATATCCGGACTTTCCGCGTTCATTCCCGTATCCTCCAGCGGTCATGAGAGGTTGTTGCTGCACTTATTCGGTATAACACAAGCGGACCCGCTTTGCCATCTTGTTCTGACATTCGGTACATTTTTGGCTGTAGTGACCGGTTGTAAGGAATTGCTTCGCCGATTGATGGTGGAGCGCGCCATTGCCCACCGTACGGGTAGACGTAGAGCCTTCGGTTCACGGCATTATGATTATCGTATTGTTAAGACGGCTATGCTGCCGTTGGCGCTCGTTTATGTGGTCTGCTCCCTGATTCCAATTTCCTTATCCCTACCGGGGCTTGCGCTCGCGTTTATCATAAATGGCATCGTGCTTTTTGTTGCGGAGAATATGCGGCATGGCAATAAGGAATCCAA
Organism: Oscillospiraceae bacterium; assembly: GCA_015067785.1. Classification (GTDB taxonomy): domain Bacteria; phylum Bacillota; class Clostridia; order Oscillospirales; family Oscillospiraceae; genus Faecousia. The sequence continues at coordinate 43,453 of SVLR01000016.1, read as the reverse complement.
TCGTATGACGGCGCTGGACAGCATTCTAATGGGAATTTTGGGTGGTACATCAGCCATTCCGGGTATATCTCTTACCGGTATGGTTTCTTCTGTTGCTGTAGCCCGTGGTGCCAAGCTTAAAAATGCTTTAGATTGGTCACTTATGATTATGGTGCCTGCACTCCTGCTGCAAATGGCCCTAGATCTGCTGTTTGTGGTGTTTTGTGGCACGACCCTATCCTTTGCCGGATTTTTTTGGTGCCTCGGTGGGGGGCTGTTTGCTTTTGTTGGTGGACGTTTTTCTATCCGTGTGGTAAAGTCCGTTATTGAACGCGCCCACCTGAGCGAGTCGATTTATCCGTATTATGTTTGGGGCGCAGCATTTTTGAGTTTTATTTTGTTTATGATCACATAGGAGGACATATGGCTAATAAAAATACAAAGTCTACGACCGGGAAGGCTTCTTCCTCCCAGAACAAGAAAAAATCATCTAAGAAGTCCCCCAAAACTGAGGCTAAGGTAGAGAAGGTGTCCCCAAATCTCGTTCGCAAATTGCTGGAAAAATGGGATATTCCGGTGCGATTCTTCTCAGCAACCTTTTTCTTACTGTCCTTTGCGCTTCTGCTGATCACCTTCTTACAGCCAGGCGGTGTGTTCTTCATCGCCATTGAGGAACTGTTTATGGGTTTGTTTGGCAAGGTTGGCTTTCTGGTGTCTATTCCGGTATCTCTTTACCTGTTCTTTATCCACGCCTTTTCTGCAAAGCGACCGGTCCGGATGCGTACCGTCAGCCTGATCGTTTTCTCACTGATCTGCGGATGTATGGGCCATGTGTTTACTGGTGAGATCCAGCAGGTTTACAGCTTTGAGAGTTTCGGCAGACTCTATGAAAACGGACTTATCGGCGCGTCCGGCGGTATGATCTGCGGAATCATTACCCAATTGGTCGCCTTCTTCTTTGATAAAGCTACCCTTGTGTTCCTGATCCCTGCTGCCCTGTTGACGCTCTTAGCAGGCATGCAGATCACGATTCCCAGCATTATACGAGCCGTTCGTAACCGCCCCAGAGCGGACTGGGAGGAAGAGGAGGAAGAAAAACCGGAGCCAGCTTCTATTGTTGTTAACCATATTGCAAACAAGCGGATCGAGCATATCAAGAACCGCCGCATTGCTGCAGAGGCAGAAACGGATGAAGAGGAAGTTGAGCAGCCACAAAGGGCGGCAAAGCGTCCTGCTTTGCACGAGCAGCTTCGAATCGTGGAGCCTCAGCGTGAGGATACATCCTCACAAAAGCGAGCAAACGATATTATGCGCCAGCTGGACAGCGATGTGGAGAGCCCCGTTGCAGCAGCCGGCAGTTATGATGAATGTCAAGTTGATCCCGTATCTAAAATGCCCTATTTACAGCGCGATGAGGAGCCAGTTGAGGAAAAAATGCCTGCGCCCGCCAAAAAGCCTACTCCCGTAAAGGTGACTGCCAGCAAGGAGAAGATAACTGCCAAGCAGGCCGCTGCAGCAAAGGTGGCCTCTGAAATTGAGGAAACAGAGGAAGTAAAGCCTGCCTATGTGTATCCGCCTATCGATCTGCTCATAAATGCGGAAAATAGTGGCAATGACGGTGTGAATGAAATGCGGGAAAACACCCGCCGTCTTAGCGAAGCGCTTGCCAGCTTCCGTATCGATGCACATATTATCAATGTTACTCGCGGTCCCAGTGTCACCCGTTACGAGGTTGAGCTCAGCGACGGTGTTCGCCTGAGCAAGCTGACAAGCTCTGCTGTAGACATTGCGCTGCGCCTTGGTGTCAGCAATGTTCGCATTGCGGCTGTTCCCGGCAGAAATTCCATTGTGGGCATTGAGGTCCCCAACCAAAAGGTCAATACCGTATCCCTCCGGGAAGTCATTGCCTCTACTGCCTTCCAAACCGCCAAAAGTAAGTCCTCCTTTGCGGTCGGTAAGGACATCGGCGGCGCTGCCATCGTTGGCAATATTACAAAGCTTCCCCATATGCTGATTGCAGGTACCACTGGCTCCGGCAAGTCTGTGTGTATGAACTCCATCATTATCTCCCTTCTTTATAAGGCAGGTCCTGACGAAGTAAAGCTCATTATGATCGACCCCAAGATGGTCGAGCTTGGCATCTATAACGGGATACCTCATCTTCTGATCCCCGTAGTCACCGATCCCAAAAAGGCGGCAGGCTCTCTGCAATGGGCAGTTACAGAAATGATGCGCCGCTATAAAGCAATGAGCGACGTAGGCGTCCGTGACTTGGAATCCTACAATGCCATCGCAGAGAAGGGTGAGCGTGGACTGCAAAAGCTGCCGCAGATCGTTGTTATTATTGATGAGCTGGCTGACCTTATGATTGCAGCTGCCAAGGAGGTAGAAGACTCTATTTGTCGTATTGCGCAGATGGGTCGTGCCTCCGGTATGCACCTGATCATTGCGACCCAGCGTCCTTCTGCTGATGTGATCACCGGCCTTATGAAGGCGAACATCCCATCTCGTATTGCATTTGCTGTCTCCTCCGCAATGGAATCCCGCATTATTCTTGACAATGTGGGTGCAGAAAAGCTGGTTGGTCGCGGTGATATGCTGTATTCTCCCATTGGCAGCGGTAAACCTCGCCGGGTACAGGGTTGCTTTGTCAGCGATAACGAGGTTGAAGCGGTTGCAACATTTGTAAAGGACCATTTTAATGCCGAATATGACGAGGGCGTTATGGATGAGATCGAAAAGAAGGCTGCCCAAACCGGCAATGGTAAATCTGCTCCTGCACCTGATCCCGAGCCAACCGCCGAGGAAATGGACGGAGACGAAATGCTCCCAGCCGCTGTGGATGTGATCCTGGAGACCGGGCAGGCCTCCGTCTCCATGCTCCAGCGCCGACTGAAGCTTGGGTATGCACGGGCAGCTCGGATCGTTGATGAGATGGAAGAGCGTGGGATCGTCGGACCCTTTAGTGGCAGCAAGCCCCGTACCATTCTGGTTACTAAGGAGCAATGGGCGCAAATGCGCGCCGGCGGCAGCACACAGCTGGGTTTTGACGATATAGCGGACGACACCGACGAGGAAGTTGCTGACGAGGATGTCCCGTTTTGATCTGTAGGTACGAAGAAGCTGAATAATGTTAAAAGAGCCGATAGTTCTTGCTGTCGGCTCTTTTTATGCATATTGGGCATTGGCGCACATAATCTTAACCGGGAGGGATACTTATGACTTGTGCTTGGCAACCGCTGCTGAATATTATGCCACCGTTGCTGCGGGCAGATGTAGACCGTTTTGGAAGGGATGAGCTGCTGGAGCTGCGGCTTCGGATAGGTATGCAACCGGAAATGGTAATGCAGGACGGATCCAAATACTTATCTGGCTTGGTGACACAGGATGTGCTTCAATTTGTTATCAACGCTGCCTGCCGGTATTCCCCGTGGACAGCCACCACCTCGGCTGACGGCTACATAACGACACGGGGTGGTCACCGGATAGGTCTTTGTGGTGAGGTCACGCTCAGAAATGGCACAATGGCAGATGTAAAACGGATCACATCTTTGTGTATTCGTGTAGCACGCGATTTTCCAGGAATTGGAAAGAGGGCGGCAATGACAGGGTCCTTGCTGATTCTTGGACGACCAAGCAGCGGAAAGACAACACTTCTGCGCGATCTTATCCGTATACGCTCAGACGGTGGAGAGGGGAGTGTTGCTGTCGTGGATGAGCGGGGGGAGCTGTTTCCTTCCTATCAGGGCGCTGCATGCTTTCCACCAGGACGCAGAACGGATATTCTCTCCGGATGTCCCAAAAGAGAGGGGATCTCGCTCCTGTTGCGGACTATGGGTCCTGCAACCATCGCTGTGGATGAGATCACCGCACAGGAGGATTGCGCAGCTGTTTTGCAGGCGTTGTGGTGCGGTGTAGACCTGTTGGCAACCGCTCATGCAGGAAGTGTTGCAGACTTTATGTTGCGTCCTGTCTATAAGCCACTGATCGAAAGTAAGGTGTTCACGACGGCGCTTGTTATGCAACCGGATAAGAACTGGCGAGAGGAGCAGCTGACAATATGATATGGAAGGTGATTGGCGGTCTATTGGTAATCGTTGGCTGTGGGGGCTTTGGTTTTCTGGTCGCCGCAGGTGTCAAGAAAGAGGAAAGGTATCTCAGGGAACTATTGGAAGCGTTGGAGTTTATGTCCTCTGAATTAAAATACCGGATGACATCCTTGCCGGAACTGATTGGCCGCGCTTCAGCCTATACCTCTGGTGCTCTATGGCAGGTATTCTCTATCCTTGATCGAGAACTGACAACGCAGATCGCGCCCAACGCTGAGGCTTGTCTCAAAGTGGCGGTTGAGAATACAGAGGGAATTCCGGTTTTGACCGGGAAAATGCTCCGAATGCTTGGACGAAACTTAGGAAAATTCGACCTTTCCGGCCAAATATCCGGAATCAATTTTGTAAAGGATGCATGCAGGGAGAATCTTGTGCGGATTGCAAAGGACAAAAAAGAGCGACTTCGCAGTTACAGGACATTAGGTGTTTGCGCAGGCATCGCCCTTGCGATTATACTGCTTTAATATTTTAATATGGACATTGATTTGATTTTCAAAATTGCGGCCATTGGGATCATCGTTTCCGTTCTCAATCAGGTGCTTAGCCGTTCTGGGCGGGATGAGCAGGCAACAATGACCACTCTTGCCGGTCTTGTGGTTGTGCTGATGATGGTTGCGCGGGAGATTGCGGACTTGTTTGATCTTATGAAGACTTTATTTCATTTCTGATGGAGCTATACTTAAAAGCAATTGCAGGAGCACTTATTACCCTGCTTCTTTGCCTGACTCTTTCCGGCCGCAGTAAGGAGTCAAGCCTTCTGTTGTCGCTGCTTGTCTGTGCGATGGTCGTCTCAGTCGGAATGTCTTACCTGAGTGCGGTGATCAAATTTTTTTCAAGACTTCAGATGACCATAGGATTAAATATCGATCTGCTGAACATTCTGCTCAAGGCAGCCGGTATAGGACTTGTCGGCGAGATTGCGGGGCTGATCTGCAGTGATTCCGGACAGGCAGCACTTGGGAAAGCGGTACATATTCTGACGTCTGCAGTTATCCTATGGATTGCCCTGCCACTATATACGCAAATTCTGGATATCATTGAGGAATTACTGAAGGGAATATGAGAAAACTCATTATTTTGATGATGCTACTGCTCTTTGCTACTATCCCGGTTTCCGCGCTGGAGTTCACAGCGCCGGAGGTGCCTGAGATCGGGGAGACACTGATGCCGCGTTCTTACGATAGCTTCATAGAAGGGCTTTGGCATATACTACGTGGTGCGCTGGCAGCTCTGCAGCCAGGATTCTATGACGCTTGCTGTATCTGCCTGTCTATTGTGGCAGTCATGCTGCTTGGCAGCTTTGCGCGCAACATTTCACAGTCGCAAGACGGAACTGTTCGACTAATGGAGACGCTGATGACTGCTATCTTATTTCTCAAAAGCTCTGAGACCTTTATGCAGTTAAGCCGGGATGTGATCTATGAGCTCAGCAGCTATGGAAAGCTGTTGCTCCCGGTTATGGCGTCCTCGCTTGCAGCTCAGGGCGGTGTAACAGCGGCAGCAGGGATCTATGGCGGCACTCTGCTATTTGACAATGTGCTGACAGCGGCAGTCACTGACTTGCTGATTCCTATGGTCTATGTGTATATTGCTCTTTCGGTAGCTGGCAGCGCCTTCGACAGCGAGGCACTGAATGAGGGAAAAGGGTTTGTGAAATGGTTGATGACATGGACGCTTAAGATCATGCTATATATCTTTACCGGATACATATCAATTACAGGAATCGTTAGCGGTAGCGCAGATGCAGCAGCCGTCAAGGCGGTAAAGATCGCTATATCCGGGATTGTTCCGGTGGTGGGGAATATTATCTCCGATGCATCGGAGAGTATTCTGGTCAGCGCCGGATTAATGAAAAATACCGTCGGCATCTATGGTTTTTTGGCAGTTACAGCTGTCTGGATCGGTCCGTTCCTGCAAATTGGCACCCAGTACATTCTTCTTAAGCTCACAGCAGCCGTAAGTAGTGTAATAACTGGAAAGAACGGGTCTGTGCTTGTGCGAGATTTAAGCGGTGTCATGGGGTTTCTCCTGGCCATGACCGGGGCGGTATGTTTGATGCTCCTCATTAGCATTGTCTGTTTTATGAAGGGGGTAGGCTAATGAATGGTATCGCGTCGTACATTCTTATGGTAGTTGCCTCTGCAGCTATTTGTGGAGGTGTTCGCACCTTATTTCGTAATAAAGACGGAATTTACACCTTAATTCAGTCGATTTGCGGAATATATATGGCTTTTGTTTTGATCTCGCCCCTGATGGAAATTGATTTTTCAGATTATACCGATTATTTCTACGATTTTATGGAGGAAGCGCAGGTGGCTGCCGGAGAGGGAGAAGCTATGGCGCAAAAAGAACTCAGTATGCGCATAAAGGAGGAGACGGAAGCATATATCTTAGACAAAGCGGTCAGCTTGGGGGCTGATGTCTCCGCAGAGGTCACCCTGAGCGGAAGTATACCGCCTACACCCAGCAAAATCATCATAAAGGGGGCGGTATCTCCGTATGTGAAAACGGTACTTAGTCGTTATATCAAAGAACAGTTAGGAATACCGGAGGAGGCGCAAATGTGGATCCAAAGCGCAGCTTAGAGAGAATAGGGCAGTTACTGAAGAAATACAGATATGCCTGCATCGTTGTGGCCGTAGGGATTTTTCTGATGCTATTACCGGTGAGGTCAGGGACCGCAAAGCCTGAAGAACCTGAATTACAGACCGTCACATCGCCCTCGATGGAAGAACGCTTATGCGATATCCTACAACAGATTCGTGGTGCAGGTCTGGTAAGGGTGATGCTTACTGTCGCAAACGGAGAAGAAACGATCTATCAGTTTGACCAGAATCTCTCAATAGATGGGAGCAGTAGTTCAACACAAAAGGATACCGTTACAGTTACCGATAAGGACAGAGGGCAAAGCGGCCTTATTACGCAAGTAAACCCACCGAAGTATCAGGGTGCGCTGGTCGTCTGCCAAGGTGCAGAGAATGCAGCAGTTCGTCTCGCGATCTCGGAGGCAGTTTCCAGTCTTACCGGACTGGGAACAGATAAAATAACGATTGTAAGAATGAAATGAGGGAGGAAACAGTTATGAAGGTATGGAAGAAAAATCTGATCGCAGCTGCAGTGCTGCTGGCGGTCTGCGGTGGTATTTATGTGAATTGGTTATTTGGCGAAGATCAGTCAGTGGCAGATCTGACGGATACACTCGACAGCGATAAGTTGCTGAGCTCCGATCTTGTGATGGGTGAAGGCACTGGAGAAACAAATAATACGCTTACCAATTACTTTGCGGCAGTACGCCTTTCTCGGCAGCAAGCCCGAGACAGTGCGGTCAGTCTCCTGCAAGAGGCTATGGCTTACGGTGACGATGTAGAGGCGGCACAGACCAGCAAGCAATTGGAGGAGATCGTTCAGTCTGCACTCTGCGAAGCCCAGATCGAAAGCCTTGTGATCGCAAAAGGGTATACAGATTGTGTTGCGTATATCAGCGAGGATGGCATCTCTGTTGCAGTGGCTGCGCCGGAGGGGGGCATCCAGCAAAGTGATGTAGCAGTGATCACGGACATCATTTTGTCACAATCTGCATTTACAATGCAGGATATTCGCGTTGTAGAGGTTCCTTAGAACAGCTTCCCGTAACGGTTTTTCTGTTACGGGAGCTTCTTTTATGAAGAAAACAGTTGTAATTTTCGAAAATAGGTGGTAGAATAATACAAAAGCTAATTTAACCTGAAATATAGGAGGATATCGCTATGGCAGATACCAAGCAGTATATTGAACAGACACAAGAAAACGGCACCGTTATGATCTCCGAGGATGTAATCGCAACCATTGTCTCCCAGGCAATCTCCGAGGTTGACGGTGTAATCGGCCTAAGCGCGAAGCCCGGTGCAGACATTGCCGAGATCATCGGTAAGAAGAACTGGGGTAAGGGTATGAAGATCACCATCAGTGACAATAAGCTCACGGTGGACTGTAATGTCGTGATCGGCTACGGTCAGAATGTTATGACTGTCGCTTCTGCCGCTCAGGAGGCTGTCAGAAACGCACTGGATTCTATGGCGAATGTGAAGGTTTGCGCCGTCAACATTAGTGTCTGCGGTATTGTCCGGCAGTGAGGTAGGAAATGACAAGAGGTGACGCCAGAGAGCTGGCAGTACATTTGATCTATGCCCGGGGGTTTACCGAAGAGGACCCTCAGGAGCTGATCCGCACCCGTATGGATAAGGCATATTATGCCGGACTTTCTGAGGACAATGGTATTTATGCCGACCGTCCCGGCAAGGGCTTGCGGACATATATTGATTCGGTGGTTGCGGGTGTGGTGCAGGAAACAGATGCGCTCAACGAGTACATTGCAAGGTATTCCGTTGACTGGGATGTTTCCCGCATTTCCCGCTTGGCCAGAGCCATTATGCAGCTTGCTATTTACGAAGTGCTGCATATGGAGGATGTACCTACCGGAGTTGCCATTTCCGAAGCGGTACGGATCGCAAAAAAATACGACGGTGACGATACTGGTGCCTTTGTCAATGGCATTTTGGGTTCGTTCGCCAGAGGATTAAATTCTGAGGTATAACCATGGGTGTCATCGGTTTTGATACCAGTAATTACACAACTTCCATCGCATATTTCGACGGTGTTCAGGGTGAAAATGAATCACAGCTTCTTCCTGTAAAAGAAGGGGAGTTGGGTCTTCGCCAAAGTGATGCCGTGTTTCACCATACGAAAAGCCTGCCGGACTTGTCTGACAGGCTGTTTTCGCGTTTGAAAAGCAATGGCTTTTCTGCAGTTGGTGTCAGTACACGGCCCCGCGCTGTGGAGGGTAGCTATATGCCCTGCTTTATGGTGGGCTATTCTCACGCAAAAGTTCTGGCAGACGCACTGGGTTTGCCTCTCTTTACCTGCTCCCACCAGCAAGGCCATGTTGCCGCTGCCTTATGGAGTGCCGGAAGAATGGACCTGATGGATACGCATCATCTTGCTTGGCACCTATCTGGTGGTACCACGGAGCTGCTGCTGGTTACACCCCACGGCAGAAATGTGGACTGTCAGGTCATCGGCGGCACCACGGATATTTCTGCCGGGCAGCTCATTGACCGCACCGGCGTGATGCTTTCTTTGCCGTTCCCCGCAGGAAAAAGTTTGGATTCTCTCAGTCAAAATGCAGAAAATGCGGACTTTTTCCGGGTGAAATGTCAGGATATGCGTTTTTCACTTTCCGGCGTACAGAACAAAGTACAGCAATATTCATCCTCGGGTAATGCACCTGCGGATACAGCCGCCTATGCGCTCCGCAGTGTAATTTCCGCTGTGGTGCAGGCCACCCATCAAGCACAGAAGACATATCCGGGACTGCCGGTGGTATTCTCTGGCGGCGTAGCATCCAACAGCCTGCTGCGAAGCGAAACCGCTGACCTTGACCCGGTCTTTGCGGCGCCGCGGTTTTCGACCGATAATGCAATGGGTGTCGCCATTTTGACTCACCGTCATATGGAGGGTAGCCTATGAGCCAGCAAGTGATCTCTGTTGGGCAAATCAATGAATATCTGCGGACAGTTATGGATCGTGACCAAAATCTTCAATCTCTTGCAATCCGTGGCGAAATCAGCAATTATAAGGTCTATCCTTCGGGTCATCATTATTTTACCCTAAAAGATGAGACTGGGGCGCTGAAATGCGTGATGTTCCGCAGCTACGCGGGTGGCCTTAAGTTCCGCCCGGAAAACGGTATGAAAGTAGTGGCAATGGGTCGCATTACAGTGTTTCCCCGGGATGGCGCTTACCAGCTCTACTGCACCGCAATGATCCCGGACGGGGTAGGGGACCTCTATGTTGCTTTTGAGCAGCTGAAAAAGAAGCTGCAGGAGCAGGGGCTCTTTGACCCTGCCCATAAGAAGCCTATTCCCAAATATCCCGGCTGTATCTGCATCATCACAAGTGAGGTCGGTGCGGCTGTTCACGATATGCTCAGGGTTCTCAATAAGCGGTATCCATTGACGAATGTTCGGCTGCTACCGGTTCGTGTACAGGGAGCAGAAGCCCCCGAGGAGATCGCATCCGCCATCCGCTACGCCAATTATTATAAGTTAGGCGATCTGTTGATTGTCGGTCGGGGCGGCGGCTCTATGGAGGATCTGTGGGCATTTAACGACGAACGGGTTGCAAGAGCCATCTATGATTCTGTTATCCCGGTAATTTCTGCTGTGGGTCACGAGCCGGATGTAACGATTTCCGATTATGTTGCCGACCTGCGTGCAGCAACACCCTCCAACGGCGCAGAACTTGCAGTGCCGGATAGGGAAGCCCTGCAGCAGAGTTTAGACAGTATGCTGTCCTCTATGCAAAGTGTAATGGTAAAGCGCCTTGTCTCTACCCGCCGGCATCTGAAAATGCTTGCAGAGAGTCATGCGATGAAAGGCCCGGAGGCTGCGATCACCATCCGCCGTAACAATTTGCAGCACCTGTCTCAGCGGCTGATGGCAGCGGAGGATCGGATCATAAGCAGAAAACGGATGCAGTTTTCCGCTTGTACTGCAAAATTGGATGCCCTGAGCCCGCTGAAGGTGCTATCCCGCGGTTATGCCATTACCCAAAAGGAGGACGGCACAGTTCTGCGTTCCGTCTCGAATACAAAGGCAGGAGACCGCATTGCGATCACCTTAGCGGACGGTAGAATTGTCGCGTTTGTGGAAGATGTAAAGGAGAATGAAAATGGCTAAATTAAGCTTTGAAGAAAATATGATGCGCCTTGAGCAGATCGTCCGCACATTGGAAAAGGGCGACGCACCCCTTGAGGACTCCCTGAAGCTCTTTCAGGAGGGCACTGCGCTTGTAGCAAGCTGCGGGAAGCTGCTGGACGAAGCGGAGCTTACCGTAAGGAAAATCGTGCCCGGCGCGGACGGAGCGCCTACAGAGGAGAATTTCGATTATGCAGAATAACCGTACCGCGGAATATACCGCATTTATTAAAAATTACCTGCAGGAAAACTGCGTTAATTACGCCAAGGTACCCCAAAAGACCCTGATGGAAGCAATGCGTTACAGTCTGCTTGCCGGTGGCAAGCGGCTGCGTCCGATTCTTGTTCTGGACTTTTGCCGGATGTGCGGGGGAGAGTGGCAGAGTGCTGCGCCCTTTGCCGCCGCGCTGGAAATGATCCATACATACAGCCTGATACACGATGACCTGCCCTGTATGGACAACGACGATCTTCGCCGCGGAAAGCCTACCAATCACAAGGTCTATGGCGAGGCAATTGCCGTTCTTGCCGGTGATGCACTGCTGACGGAAGCCTTTGCGATGGTGGCCTCGGCGCCTTATGATGCAGAAACAAGAATCCGTGCTGTGGCAGTACTTAGTGAGTGCGCCGGTGCCCTTGGAATGGTAGGCGGACAGGTGCTGGATATTCAGAGTGAAGAAAGAGAATGCACCGAGCAGGAAGTTCTGAACATTCAGGAGCGCAAGACCGGCGCGCTGATCAAAGCCGCATGTATTCTTGGTGTCCTTGCCGGCTGTGGTAGCGAGGAGCAGATCCTTTGGGCGGGGAAATTTGCCCGTCACTTGGGACTTGCCTTCCAAATTCGGGACGATATCTTAGATGTGATCGGCACAAAAGAGGAAATGGGCAAATCCGTCGGTACTGACGCTGGCAAAAATACCTTTGTCAGCCTCCACGGACTGGAGATCTGCAAGGGAATGGTAAAGTCCCAAACCGCTGCCGCAATGGACTGTCTTTTCTTCTTTGAGAACAACGAATATATGCTGTCCCTTGCCAAAAGCCTCACAGATCGCACCAATTAATTCCATAGGAAATATGTAACGCAGACCCAGTTGGGTCTGCGTTTTTTTACATATCGAGGGCAGGATTCATATAGTAGACATTCTTTTTGTTTAGCTTTTGGCGAAGCAGTTCCATCGCCTCACCGAAGCGCTGGAAGTGGACGACCTCCCGCTCCCGGAGAAACTTGATAACATTGTTTACATCCGGATCGTCGGAAAGGCGGAGAATGTTATCGTAGGTCACCCGGGCCTTTTGTTCAGCACCCATATCTTCTGCCAAATCTGCAATTGGATCGCCCTTAACGGCGATAGTGGCCGCGGTCCAAGGTGTGCCGGACGCAAACTGAGGATAGACACCGGTGGTGTGATCCACAAAATAGGGCGCGAAAGCAGAGTCCTGAATCTGGCTGTCCTTTAAGTTGCGGGTCAGCTGATGGACCAACGCGCCTACCATCTCCAGGTGCCCCAATTCTTCCACGCCGATGTCCGTGAGGAGACCCTTCAGTTCATCGAAAGGCATAGAATACCGCTGAGACAGATATCGCAGCGATGCGCCCAGCTCACCGTCAGGGCCGCCGTACTGGCTGATGATAATGGATGCAAGCCGGGGGTTGGGGCGGTCGATTTTTACCGGATACTGAAGCTTTTTATCATAAATAAACATACTTATACCCCCCGATTTGCCGCATATTCCCAAGGCCACGGATCGTCCAGCCAGCAGTATTCCTTACCGCAGCTGGACATATCCCGGACCAGCGGGCCATACTTTGCCTCGTAGCGCTTCTTACCGTCCTCCAGAAGCCGCTTATACTCGCAGTAGAGCTCATAGGCTTCCTTGTCGTCCCGGTGTGTGTCCAAATAGAGCGCAAGCTCCTGCAGTACAAAGGCGACGGTCTGCAGCTCTACAAGGGGTGTCATAGGCTTTTCCTTGTTGTTGACCATACCTAAATAAGGCAGATCCAGTCCAGGGAAAAGCGTACCGCGGACAAACGCCTTATTTGGGGCGTAGGTGGGCGGATTTTCCTGCTGAAAAGGCACATAGGGATTTGCCAGCGGCGCCGATGCCGGCATTACGCCATTGCAGCCTTTTCGATGGTTTTTCATTTCCACAGCAATTCCTCCTAAAATGATTTGAAACTTGTCGTTCCGGGTCATTCTATGACGGAGAATTTGTTTGTGTTCATTTAGCAGGGGAGAGGGCATATGCTTTTTTGAGGTGGTTATATGAAAAATGCTAAGCTTTGGCGCTCTCTTGCGCCGGTCTATACATTGATCGTTGCCTGTTTTCTTTTGGTTGCCATCGGTGGTAGCCGCGCCATTACGGTTATCGCGGAAAATACGCCGATCACGGATCGAAAATGTGTTGTGATCGACCCGGGACACGGTGGAGAGGACGGTGGTGCAGTTTCCTGCACAGGTATTAATGAAAGTGCTTTAAATCTTGATATTGCATTGCGAGTAAACGACCTTATGCATTTACTGGGGATCGATACTGTGATGACAAGGGATACAGATCGCTCTATCTATACCCAAGGGAACACCATTGCCGCAAGAAAGGTCTCTGATCTGAAGGAGCGCGTCAAGCTGGCAAACTGCATAGAAAACGCCATACTTGTCAGCATTCACCAAAATCATTTTTCTGACAGCCGTTACAGCGGTGCGCAGGTATTCTATAATGCAAATAAAGAAAGCGCCGAGCTGGCAGCCCGGCTTCAAGCATCCTTTGTGCAGACTATCAATTATAGTAGCAACCGTAAATCCAAAAAGGCGGAAGGGATTTATCTTATGGAAAAGGTAACATCACCAGCTGTCTTGGTAGAGTGCGGTTTTCTTTCCAACTATCTGGAGGAGGCAAAGCTCCGGGATCATAAATATCAAAAGCAAGTGGCAGCCGTCATCGCCGCTACTTGCAGTACCTTTCTACACGGTAATTGACAAAAAAGCGGTAAATTTGCTATAATGTGAGAAAGAAAGAGGTGTGCGTTATGGCGAAAAACAAAGTGATATACTTCTGCACCGAATGTGGCAGCGAATCCCTGAAATGGCAGGGGAAATGCCCTGCCTGTGGCGCGTGGAATACAATGGTCGAGCATACGGAAAAACCAACTCCGGTAGGTAAAAGCCGAAGCAGCGCCTTTATGCCTGCGGACGCAAAACGACTCAGTGAGGTCACCAGTGAGCACAGACAGCGCTTTTCTACCGGTCTTGGTGAACTGGATCGTGTGTTGGGCGGCGGCGCTGTCAGCGGTTCTCTGGTGCTGATAGGGGGTGCGCCCGGTATCGGCAAGTCTACGCTGCTTCTGCAAATATGCAATTGCCTTTGTGATGGCCGCTCAGTGTTGTATGTCTCCGGCGAGGAAAGCGAACAGCAGCTTAAGATGCGAGCTGAGCGCCTTGGTGTTCACGCAGAGGACCTTTATATTCTTGCAGAGACCCGTCTATCGGATATTATGGATGCCACAGAAGGGCTGGCGCCGGACATTTTGATCGTAGACTCGGTACAAACCCTCTACAATGAGAATAATGATTCTGCGCCGGGTTCTGTGTCTCAGGTCAAGGATTGTACCATGGCAATGATGCAGATCGCAAAATCCCAGGGCGTCACCGTTTTTGTGGTTGGTCATATCAATAAGGATGGCGCTATTGCCGGTCCAAAGGTACTGGAGCATATGGTGGACTGTGTTCTTTATTTTGAAGGTGATTCCAATACCTCCTATCGTATTTTGCGAGCAGCGAAGAACCGTTTTGGCTCTACCAATGAGATCGGTGTCTTTGAGATGGTGGATAACGGTCTTATCGAGGTGCCGAATCCCTCTCAAATGCTGCTCGCCGGTCGCCCGGCCGGGGCATCCGGTACCTGCGTTGCTTGCCTGATGGAGGGCTCTCGTCCTGTGCTTGCTGAGGTACAGGCGTTGGTGTCAAAAACCTTTGCAAATGTCCCACGCCGCACAGCAGACGGCTTTAACTTTAACCGCGCTGCGCTCCTGCTGGCTGTAGCAGAGAAAAAGGCGGGAATGAAGCTCAGTATGCTGGACGCCTATATCAATGTGATCGGCGGACTTCAGATCGATGAACCCGGCGCCGATCTACCTGTGATCCTGGCAATTGCTTCTTCCTATATGGACAAGGCACTTCCGGACAATATGGCGGCCATTGGTGAGGTGGGCCTTACCGGCGAGATTCGCAGTGTTTCTCACATCAACCAAAGATTGGCAGAAGTTGCAAGATTGGGATTAAAATACTGTATTATTCCAAAAATATCGTCTGAAAAGTTGGTAATTCCTGCAGGCTTGCAGGTTCGTACAGTCTCCAATTTGAAAGAAGCCATCGAAGCAGCACTGTAAGCAAATAGGGGAGAGGTACTGTATCAATCATCGGTGAGCTTTAGCTTGGAAATGGGATTGGCTTCCGCGGCAATTTTTAGCTCTGTGTTCTCAATATGGGTGTAAATTTGGGTGGTATTCAGATTTTCGTGTCCCAAGACCTCCTGAACGGTTTTCACATCTACGCCGCCGGAGAGCATCATTGTGGCCGCTGTATGGCGCAGCTTATGGGCAGAAAATTGCGTTGCATCCAAGCCGGCCTTTAGGAATGCTTTCTTTACAAGAGCGTGAACGGCATCTGTACTAATACGATTGCCGTTCCTGGAGCCAAACAGCGCCCGATTATCGGTTAAAACCATCATTTGACGGATGGGCAGGTATGCATCAATGGCCTTGCGGCAAGAGGATCCAAAGTATACAAAACGCTCTTTATTACCTTTACCGACAACGCGGATCCGATCCTCGTAAATATCCGTCATATTTAGTCCCACAAGCTCGCTGCGACGAATTCCACAGCTTAAAAATAGCATTAAGATAGCATAATCCCGTTCTTGATTTTGACCGGAAACAGCCTTTAATAGCGCAGCAGATTGCTCTAAAGTCAAGTATTTAGGCAGACTCTTTCGTAATTTCGGATATTCTAAATCAGCAGCAGGATTTTCTGTAAGCTGCTTTGTACGAACGGTTAAGTACTTAAAGAAGGACTTTATGGATGATAGCTTTCGGGCGCGGGACGCAGGAGAAATGCCATATTCCGGCATAGCGGATTCCGGATTGACTGTCCGGTCGTTGGCAAGATAAGAAAGAAAATCAAAGAGATCCGATGTGCGGATTGATTCGATAAACCGAATATCAATATCGCGGATGTCGATTTCGTCCAGCTTAGTATGAATCGGCATATCGCAGCGCATCAGTTTCATAAACCGCAGAAACATACGCAAATCCAAATAGTATTCGGAAATAGTAAGCTGGGATTGCCCTTTGATCGTTTCGTGATAAGTAAGAAAATCCCGCAGAACTTGCGGACAGTCCGAATATCTTTTCATAATCAAAACCTCCATAAATAAGTAGTTGCATATCAACACATTATGCTTAATAAGGATAAACGCAGAAATGGTATAATCAGGCTATGATCCGCAGATTAAGCACCTTGTCGTTTATATTATATCATATAATATAGTTAAACGCAACAAAATTTTTATTTTGTTGCGTTCGTTTTTTGTAGCTTTGACGGCGCAGTTTACAAGGAAGCACTTACCTGCTGTGATGTTGCTAACACGCATAAAAAATAAGCAACGCCCTTCAAGAATACTCACGAGCGTGAGCACTCAAAATACTTTGCGTTGCTTACTACTATGAAAAAGAGCGCCCACGGGCTAAGCGATTGCAGCCTATTTATGCGTTATTACGCACCGCTCTCTTTTATGTGTAGTAGATGGCTGGTGATAATTCACCCGTTCGTCACGGCTACATCGAAGTGCAACTCATCCGCACTTTCGTGCGGCAGCGAGACCATCTGCTACTGTGGTGATTATATCTTCTTACCGCAAAATTGTCAATCATGAATTTTGTAGACAATTAGGATATATAGTGGTATATTATTTGCAAATAACATCTATTTGAGGTTAAAAAATGCCTATTATTGAAATCAACGATATTACTGCGCCTGAGATTGATATATTCGCCCGTTTGACAGAGACGCAGCTGCGAAATAAATTAGAGCCGGAAAAAGGCATATTTATCGCTGAAAGTCCAAAAGTAATCCATCTCGCGCTGAATGCCGGCTGTACGCCTATCGCGCTTCTGATGGAGCATAAACACATTACCGGTGACGGTGAGCCAATCATCGCACGCTGCCGTGATATTCCGGTATATACTGCCGAACGCGCGATATTGCAGCAGCTGACTGGCTATCAGCTTACAAGAGGTGTTCTCTGTGCTATGCGCAGACCCACTCCCCTCTCAGCTATTGAAATATGCCACAATGCCAGTCGGCTTGCAGTACTGGACGGCATCGTGGATTCTACAAATATCGGCGCTATTTTCCGCAGCGCAGCGGCCCTCGGTATGGACGGCGTACTTCTAACCCATTCCTGCTGCGACCCTTTATGTCGTCGTGCTGTCCGTGTCAGTATGGGCACTGTTTTCCAAATTCCCTGGGCATATTTTCCTGATAAAAACACGCAAATCACTCCATTTTTAAAAGAAAACGGCTTCAAAACTGTTGCAATGGCGCTCCGTGAGGATGCTGTTTCTATGGACGACCCTGCTTTGAAGGCAGAAAGAAAGCTTGCGATCATTCTTGGCACTGAGGGTGACGGACTCAAGCAAAATGTAATCGATAACGCAGACTTCACCGTCTGCATCCCTATGGCGCACAATGTGGATTCCCTCAATGTAGCTGCGGCTTCTGCAGTCGCTTTTTGGGAATTACGACTTCAATAATAAGCTTTACATTTCTCCTGTTATGTGTTATATTATAGATAAATTTTGATTATTTTAACACGGAGGCTATGATGAGTATTAAAAGAATCGGCGTACTTACCAGCGGCGGCGATGCACCGGGTATGAACGCCGCAGTGCGCGCTGTTGTGCGTACTGCACTTTATCACGGAATTGAGTGCTACGGCATTTTGCGCGGGTACAACGGACTGATCCACGCAGATGTGATCCGTTTAGACGAAAAGAAGATCTCTCATATCATTAATCGTGGTGGCACGGTCCTCTATACTGCACGTAGCAAGGAGTTTATGACAGAAGAAGGACAGAAAAAGGCTGCCTCCACCTGTAAATTCCTCGGTCTTGATGGTATTGTTGCCATTGGCGGTGACGGTACCTTCCGCGGTGCCCAGGCACTGTCTAAATGCGGTGTCAATGTGGTCTGCATACCCGCTACCATCGACAATGATATTTGCTGCACCAATTACTCCATCGGCTTCGATACGGCTGCCAATACGGCCATCGATTGCATCGACAGACTTCGCGACACAATGCAGTCCCATGAGCGCTGCTCCGTGGTAGAGGTTATGGGCAGAAATGCTGGCTATCTCGCAATGTATGTAGGTCTTGCCGTTGGTGCAACAGCAGTTCTTGTTCCAGAGTCCCCTATCGATCTTCAACGGGATGTGGTTGAAAAGATCCGCCAAGCCCGCCTTAACGGCTTTACCCACTATATGATTGTTGTGGCTGAAGGTGCTGGCTCCGGCGCTGAAATTGCAAATCAAATCCATGCAGCGCTGGACTTAGATCCCCGTGTGACTGTTCTCGGCCATATTCAGCGCGGCGGTACGCCCACTGCCCGTGACCGTGTTAATGCCACAAAGATGGGTTATCTTGCTGTAGAGCTTTTGCGCGCAGGCAAAACAAACCGTGTTATTTGTACAGATCAGGGTGGCTTCGTAGATATTGATATTTCCGAAGGCCTTTCCCGTCAGAAAATCCCCCTTCAGCTGGAAACGGATGTTCTTGCCGCAATGACCGGTATTTAATTGCATAATAAAAAGGTCTATCTGCCCTTATGGCACGATAGACCTTTTTATGCTTTGGGATGACATTTAGAATAAACAGATTTCAACTTCTGATTGACCATTTGCGTGTAAAGCTGAGTAGAAGAGATATCACTGTGCCCCATCAGCTCCTGAAGCGAGCCGAGGTCGGCACCATTCTCCAAAAGATGGACTGCGAAGCTGTGGCGAAGCGTATGAGGAGTGATCTCTTTTTCGATATGCGCAGTATCTTGATAGTGCTTTAGTATCTTCCAGAAGCCCTGACGGCTCATACGGCTGCCGCTGACATTCACAAATAGCGCAGTCTCCTCAGGGTCAGCAAGCATCCCGTTCCGATGGTCGCGAATGTAAGCATTCAAAGCACGAACAGCTGTGGGATAAAGCGGGATTGCCCTTGTCTTTTTCGTGCCGTGGCACTTAATAATGCCTAAGTCATGATTATAATCATCGATATCCAGATCGATTAGCTCAGTTACGCGCATACCGGTAGCGTAGAGCAGCTCCAGCATTGCCTTATCCCGAAACCCTTTTGCATCCACACATACAGGTTGGGAAAGTAAAAGTTCGATCTCGCGGCCGGTAAGGACTTGAGGGAGCTTCTTCTCTCCCCTATCTATCTGAATGTTCACAACCGGGGTCTTCTCCACGAAGCCGGAGGAAACCAAATAGGAGTAGAAATTGCGAAGCCCTGCAACCGCGCGGGAAAGCGTGGCCCCTGAGCGACCGCTGCGCTCTAAGTAAGACAGATAGCCTGCGATATTTACTTGCTGAGCATCTATGATTTCAACCTTCTGACTGTGGAGCCAATCGGCATACTGCCGGATGTCCCGGGTGTAGGAGGCTGTTGTATTTGTAGATGCCTTTTTCACCTTTGTGAGGTAATTCTCGTAGGCGTGAATCAAGTCCAACATTGTGTGATAACCTTTCTATAGATTATAGGAGCAAAGCTGCAAAGTACGGTGAAATACAGAAGCAATCAAATAATACCGCTACAGCTATTGCAATTAGAACAGATAAGAAACACGCAGTGTGCGTTTGTGAACGCTCTGTCAGGCATTTCCCTGCAAAGTAAAGAAGAAACACCGTGGAGATGTTATCCGAAAACAGGAGAAAGCTGCCGGCAAGCCAGGCCGCGCTCCCGAACGCTGTTACGATTCCCATCAAAATAACCGAGTCTGTAATAGACTTTAGAAAAAGGATAGGCAATATAAGCCACGGTAAACGAAGACAACACGCAAGGTACACGGCAAGAATCGGCAGAATTCCGGAGAACGCAACCACATAGCCGTCTCTTGGATACACCATGCGAAGAAAGCCTACCAGAGTATCAACATTCCTGTTTGCGATCAAGATCCCAAGCGAAGCACCCACACACCAGAAAAAAATCAGTAGAAGCAACGCGAAGGATGTCTTATTTGTCCTTTGCATAAATATTCACCACACTGAATCGTTGTATATTCATTCACAAAAGATGTATATTCGAGCGAATATGCAATAAACAGACGGCGGTATAGTTACGCAGTGTGTTTACTATACATCAATATGCGAGAAAAAGCAAGGCACAATGCACGCACTGCGTCATTTTTGTAAATTATGCCCAATTTTATGTAAACATCGTTATGTAAACTTTGGTAACGAAACTTATAATGCTTTGTCTGTTTCTGCTTGCTGTGCAAATGTAGGGGATAGATTCCTGTGCAAAGCACAACATATAGGTATTACAGTAACGGACGATATTTGCTGCCGTTACATAGGTAAAAACTTATTGTCTATTTTGCACAATTTGCATTTCATATCACCTGGATGTACCTCTCCCCCTTTGCCTAAATAAACGTATGGCAATTGGAACGAATGCACCGCATAGGATCGCAAAAATACCGGAACCGATCCCTTTCATATTTCCGTTCATAAGCAGTATATTTCCTGCCAACAGTGCAAATAGATATACTGCAGCACTTACAGCAGATACGATCGCTGGCATATTTCCAGCCATTGCTGTTGCAACGATACACCCCATCGTACACGAGATAAATTGGACTGGCCAAACGGTGCTCCCAATCGCCTCCGGTGGTATTTTCCCTGATGAGACCATAGATGCCAGTATCATCGATAATAGAAATGTTACCCCCAGACTTATGAAACTGCCGATTGCGATCGCAATGACCGGTTTTGCTGATTTGCTGGCAGTTAAATATGGTTGTTTTTTCACCATCCATCTCCCCTTTCGATACATACTATTGCAGCAGGCAAAAAAAAATACCCGGGAGCAATTACCCGGGTATTAAAAATATGATATTAGCCTTCTATCTGCTTTCTCATTGCTGAGATCTGCTGGGCGGCAGTTGCTTTATCGGAGGCGACTGCGGTATAATAGAACTTGACCTTGGGCTCGGTGCCTGAGGGGCGCGCGATCACGCTTCCCTTATCACCCAAAATCAGCTCCAACACATTGGATTTAGGCAAACAGATCGGCAAGGTCTCGCCCGTCTGCAAATTTTTTGAGTTACGAGTGCCGTAATCATTGATTTTTGTAATGCTGTAGTCACCGATCGCTTCCGGAGTATTGCTGCGAAGGTCTGCCATAATCTTTGCGGCCTTTTCCATTGCATCTGCTCCGGTCAACTCTACGCTTGTTACATGGGCAAGGTAGTAACCATAGGTAGCATAAAGCTCATTCATAGCATCTAAAATGGACTTACCCTGCAGGCGGCAGTAAGCTGCCAACTCGCAAACAAGCATAGAAGCAACCACAGCATCCTTATCACGGGCATAGGTGCCCTTCAGGTAGCCGCAGCTTTCCTCGAAGCCGAAGATAAACCGGTGCTCCTCCCCTGCTTCCTCCAAAGCGAGGATCTCTCCACCGATATACTTAAAGCCTGTAAGCACAGCCTTCATCTCAACACCGTAATGCTCTGCGATTCGGTCTGCCAACGGTGAGGACACCAGGCTGCGTACAGTAATTGCACCAGCAGGAATATTGCCCTTCTCGCTGCGTGCCTTCAGTATATAATCAAGGAGCAGGCAGCCCAGCTCGTTGCCTGAGATCTTCACATACCCATTTTCAGTAGGAACAGCAATGGCAACGCGGTCACAGTCAGGGTCAGTACCGAGGATTACATCACAAGGCACTGTAGCAGCTACCTTGTAGCTTTCGTTGAGTGCGGCATCCGTCTCTGGGTTTGGATATTCACAGGTCTTAAAGTCGCCGTCAGGCTTCTCCTGACAGTCTACAACAGTAATACCAACGCCCAATCTGCCCAGCACCTCGCGAACGGGCTCGTTACCGGTGCCACACAAGGGGGTATATACGATGTTCAGACCGGACTTTTGGATTAGATCCGGAGCAACCGCTTCATTGAGGACTGTCGTATAATATTTCTCCCACAGCTCCTGACCGATATATTCGATAAGTCCCTCCTGCATAAACTCTGTAAAAGATTTCTCCTCGGGAACAAAGTACGGAATATTGGCAATTGTCTCCGTTACGATGGCAGCAGGCGCATCTGTCATTTGACAGCCATCGGGTCCATAGCACTTTACACCGTTATATTCGCCTGCGTTATGGCTGGCGGAAATTACGATGCCACAACCACAGCCCAATTCACGCACTGCAAAGGAGAGCATCGGTGTGGGTGCCAAACGATCAAACAGATAGGTTTTGATACCGGCCTCCGCAAAGGCAACAGCACATACATTGGCAAAATCCTCAGAATGATGGCGGCTGTCATACCCGATGGCAGCCCGCTTTGGAAGCGGAGTACCGGACAGCCAGGCTGCCATACCCTGCGCCGCGCGACGGACAGTATAGACATTCAGCCGGTTGCTGCCTATCCCCATAATACCGCGCATGCCAGCGGTGCCGAACTGCAGGTCGGAGGAGAATCTTCCCTTCATTTCTTCTTCATTGTTCTTTATCTCTTCCAGCTCAGCAAGAACAGCCTCCGGCAAGTCGGCGCTGCACCAAAAGGCATAACGGTCCATATAATTCATAGCATATCCTCCTTATTTTCAAAAAAGCAGCTCAAGTGAGACTGAGCTGCTTTTCTCTTTACGCATTTTCGTCAGTTGTTGCGTCATTGGCGGCTCGTTTCTCCTGAGCCTCTGCAAGCGCCTTGAATTTGGCTCGAGTATCCTTGACGTCCTCCAGAGAAGCGGCAATGGCTTCCTCTGTGCGGCGGAGCGCGTCATCCATATATTCGTTGCTTGCTCTGCGGAGCTCAGTCATACGGGCCTGAGTCCTAAGGACCATTTCTTGACACTGCCGCTTAGCCTCTACGTAGATTGCTTCTTCGGAGAGCTTCTGCGCAGCCTCATCCTGTGCTTTACGGATGATATTTTCTGCCTCACGGCGAGCTTGACCAATCAGCTCGTTACGGGACTCGACGATGGTACGAGCTTGCTTCAGCTCAACGGGAAGCTGAGCAATAACTTCATCCAGCATATCCAGGACCTTGTCCCGTTCCAGAATGCACTTGTCAGCAGCAAGGGGCATTGCCCGTGCGTCGCGCACCATATCATATAGCGTGGAGATGATCTCGTCAATGTTCTGTTCGTTCATTTCTATTTCCTCCTTGAGTTGCGTTCGCAATTCGTTTTTTGAAGTCAGGGATTATTTCCTCCGGTAAGAAGTCCGAAAGCTCTACACCATATTTACCAAGCTCTTTCACAGTACTGGAGCTAAGGTACATATATTGGTGCTCAGCTGTCAGGAACATAGTATCCAGTCCCGGATTGATTTTGTGGTTGATCAGTGCCATTTGAAACTCATTTTCAAAGTCAGAGCCAGCGCGAAGGCCCTTTACAATCACGCAGCTTCCTTTTCTGCGGGCATATTCTGCAAGAAGCTCCTCTGAAGAGTCTACTTCTACATTGGGCAGGTGACTCACAACTCTGTGGATCATATCCACCCGTTCTTGCTGTGTAAACATAGGGTGCTTACCGGCATTGACCATAACGCATACGATCAAGCGGTCAAAAATCTTGGATGCCCGCTCAATAATATTCAGATGACCACTTGTGATCGGATCAAAGCTACCAGGATAAATAGCGACCTTCACACGTCCGCCTCCCCTGCTGCGTCTTTACGGTAGAGTGTAAGCACCGAGCTACCGTATTTATAGTCCTTGGACCGGGTATAGCCCGGAAACTCACCAGGTAATTCCTTTCCAAAGGGACATTCTGCAACTATTATACCATCAGAATGCAAAATGTCAATTTCTGTTATCAAATTTAGTGCATTTTCAAGGAAAACTTCTGCGTATGGAGGATCCAAAAGAATAATGTCGAATTTTTCTTTTGTGGATCTCAAGAAAGCAAGGTAATCACTACGGATTACGCGCCCTTCGTCCTCCATTTTGGCGAGACGAAGATTCTCCCGAATCAGTTTGCAGGCTTTATCGCTTTGGTCTACAAAGACGGTTTCCTTGGCACCACGGCTAATTGCCTCAATACCCAGCTGCCCGGTGCCACCAAAGAGGTCAAGTATCTTTTTACCCGGTAATTCAAACTGCAGGATACTGAATAACGCTTCCTTTACGCGATCTGCAGTGGGTCGTGTCTGCATGCCCTCCGGGGTTTTCAATCGTACACCTCTGGCTCTGCCGCTAATGACGCGCATTATTCTCCCTCCTTGTCACCGTGAAAATGGGAATAAACCGCAAATGCTGCATTTCGGGGCAGTATTTGCTCTAAATCGACCATACTCGCTTGGGAAATTGCAGAAATTGACTTGAATTTCTGTAACAACTGCTGCTTTCTTATTTGCCCGATCCCATGGATACCGTCAAGCGCAGAATACCGAATCCGCTTGCCGCGTAAGTTCTTTTGATATCCGATGGCAAAGCGGTGCGTTTCCTCCTGAATTGTACCGATAAAGGCGAATACGGATGGCTCTGTATCAATGCGTAGCTCCTCACCTGATGGAGTTATCAGCGCACGCGTGCGGTGTCGATCATCCTTGACCATACCAAGTACCGGCACATCCAGCCCAAGCTGAAGTAGCGCGTCCTGCGCTGTTGCTGCGTGGCTCGCACCACCGTCGATAAGCAGCAGGTCCGGCAGAGAATCAAAGCTGCTGTCGCCGCTCAGATATCGATGAAATCGCCTCGACACCGCCTGATGCATTGATCCGTAATCGTCAGCCTGCGTAAGTCCATGAATCTTAAATTTTTTGTATTCACTTGGCTTTGGTTTGCCGTCTACAAATACGACCATACCTGCGACAATGTCACTGTTGCCGAGATTGGAGATATCAAAGGATTCGATTCTTCGCGGCATTTCCATATTCAGCATTTTACCCAGCAAACGAATGCGGCCGGCATAATGCGCTTCCTTATCTGTCAGCCGCTGTGCTTCCTCTTTTGCGTTGTCACATGCCAAAAGCAAAAGCTTATGGTTCTCTCCGCGCTGCGGGACATAAATATGGGGGTTTCTGCCGGTTTTTCCACGAATAAATTGCTCTAAAAGCACAGTATCCGGCAAATCAAATGGAAGCAGGAGCTTTCGTGGGCCAATCTCTCGATCCAAATAATATTGCGCGATCAGGGTAGATACCGCACCAATACGATCGTCCGGTAACGCAAATACCTGATACTCCTTATGAACAAGATTTCCGTCGCGAAAATGCAGTACCGTAAAGCAAGCCTTGGCTTCTGTCTCCGCATAGCCGATTACATCTGTATCAGCATTTTGTCCGGCAGTCACGAGTTGTCTTTGACCAAGCTTTTGAACGGTCTGCAGGCGATCGCGAAAGGATGCTGCTAACTCAAAGTTCAGCTCCTCTGAGGCTTTTAGCATCTGCTGCTGGATATGTGATGCCACAAGCTTGTAGTTTCCTTCTAAAAGCATTTTTGCCTGCCGGATGGCATCCATATACTCTGCTGAGGAATGTCCGGGCATACACCAGCCGGCGCATTGCTGCATATGGTGATGGAGACAAGGTCGCTCCTTGCCGATATCCCGGGGAAATCTCCGGTTGCAGGATGGGAGCTTCATAACAGCATTCAGCTCATCCAAAAGGCTTTTCGTGATACTTCGGCTTCCAAAGGGGCCGTAGTAGGCTGCACCGTCACTTAAAGGCTTGGCAACCATAGTGATCCGCGGGTATTCTTCCTTTGTGTCCAGTCGAATATAGGGATAACCTTTATCGTCCTTCAAAAGGATATTATACCGAGGCATGTGCTGTTTTATAAGAGAGCACTCCAAAACAAGTGCCTCAAACTCTGAACCGGCAACGATCACATCAAAATCTGCGATCTTACTTACCATTACCCGCGTCTTGGGAGAATGGGATGCTGTATCCTGGAAATACTGCGTTACACGGTTTTTAAGCTTCTTTGCTTTGCCTACATATATGACCTGTCCTTGCTTGTTACGCATAATATATACACCGGGTGCAAGGGGCAAGGACAAGGCTTTTTGTTTACAAACCTCAAAGTCGTTCATAGCATACTCCAAAAAATCCGCCTCAATGCAGCGCTGCATTGGGGCGGAAATATGTTGGGATCAGGTGATATCCTGCTGCAGCAAGGTCTCCAACGCCACAACTGCTTCCTGCTCGTCAACGCCTTCGGCAGTTAAAGTTACAACACTTCCGGTAACGACGCTCAGAGACATAATACCCAGCAGGCTCTTAGCGTTCATTTTTCTGCCCTCGGCGGTCAGCCAGATACCGCAGGAGAAATCGTTTGCCTTTTGAACAAAGTATGTGGCCTGCTTATTGTAGAGACCGGATTCACAACGAACAATAATTTCCTTGCTGTACATAGTATATTTACCTCTTATTCTGCCGATACGGCATAATTATCTTTTGTATATGATACCAAATTCCACGAAAAAGTCAACCCATATTATCGAAATTCCACAATGGTCACGCCATCCTCCCCTTCTCCGTAGACACCGAGCCGGAAAGATTTGACAAATTTGTTATTTTTGAGCGCCCGGTGAACGGCAGCTCGGAGTGTTCCTGTACCCTTGCCGTGGATGATCCGAACATTATGGGCATTTCCACGCATTGCCTCGTCCATAAAGCGTTCCAATACGCAGATCGCTTCCACCGAATCCATTCCTCGCAGATCGACCTCTGAAGCAGGAGCAGACATTTTCATCTCACGGCCCGAGTGTGCAGGCCGCGGTGCCTTTTGCTTATAGGGATTTTCGAATTCAAGTAAATATACTTCTTCCTGCTTTGCGGTCATTTTCAGAATACCGGCCTGCAGCTGTAGGGTGCCGTCCTTATTGATCGCAATCACACTTGCCTTTGTTCCCAGCTTTAGTAGCTCCACCGTGTCACCGACCAGGATCCCTCTGGAGGGCGCTGGACGGACTTTTTCCTGCTGACCGGCTCGAATACGATCCTCTGCGTCATTTAGGTTCTTGCGAAGCTCTGTCTGTCGCTGATTGACATTAGTGGTATCCCCTTCAGACAATTGCTTGCGAAGCGCCTTCAGTTCATCGCTGGCAGCATTGGCTGCACGGCGTGCCTCCTCGATAATTCCCTGTGCATCTCTTCTTGCCTGCTCTAATGCTTTTTCCCGTTCCCGGTCGAGCTGCTGCCGATAGGCTTCGCTCTTTGCCTTAATATTGGCAGTTTCCTGTCGAAGACGCTCTGCCTCTGCTCGGGCGCCCTCCATTTGCTGCCTTTGCTCCTCCAACTGACCGAGAACTGTTTCAAAATCGCGGTCACTTTGACCCACAAGATCGTTTGCTTCCTTCAGGATGTCCTCGGATAGGCCGAGCTTTCTGGAAATCGCAAAGGCGTTGGATTTGCCAGGGATGCCAATGAGTAGCTTATAGGTGGGTTGCAGCGTTTCGACATTGAATTCACAGGATGCATTGATCACCCCCTCTGTTCGCATCGCATAAAGCTTTAGCTCTGCATAGTGGGTGGTTGCCATAACCTGACTACCTAATTTACGGCAGTATTCAATCAGCGCTATAGCAAGTGCAGCGCCTTCAGCGGGGTCCGTACCGGCGCCCAATTCGTCAAACAGCACCAAGGTGCGGTCATTACAGCACTCCACGATTTCCACAATGGTACGCATATGACTGGAGAAAGTAGACAGGCTCTGCGCGATGGACTGCTCATCGCCGATATCTGCAAGAATTGCATCGAAGGTAGAAAGAACACTTCCGTCCCCTGCCGGGATATGCAGACCGCATTCTGCCATCAAAGTCAAAAGTCCAACCGTCTTCAAAGTAACCGTCTTACCGCCGGTGTTGGGCCCTGTAATGATCATGGAATCAAAGTCATTGCCAAGGTGGACAGATATGGGCACGACCTTCTTGGGGTCGATCAAGGGGTGTCTGGCCTTTCGAAGATCGATCTTTCCGGTATCATTCATGATCGGCTCCCATGCCCGCATACGGTAGGCAAGCCGTGCCTTTGCAAAGATCACATCCAAGCGGATAAGCAAGCTGCTGTTTTGTAGTATTTCCTCTTGCCTTGCTGCTACATCTGCGCTCATCTCCGCCAATATTCGTTCGATCTCCTTCTGTTCCTGCAGCTCCAATTCCCGAAGGGCATTGTTGGCATTGACGGCCGATATAGGCTCAATAAAATAGGTGGATCCTGTGGAGGAAACATCGTGCACAAGTCCAGGGACATCATTTTTACATTCACTCTTGACCGGCACAACATACCTTCCCTGCCGGATGGTGATGATAGGCTCCCGCAGCAACTTTGCATATGCCGGAGAAGAGATCATCTTTTGCAGAGAATCCTTGATCTTTGCGCTTTGGATTCGCATATGTCGGCGGATGTCTGCAAGGGTGCTGCTTGCACCATCAGCGATTTCCTCTTCGGAGAGAATCGCACCAAATATCTTGTCCTCCAAGTACTTATTGGGGCAAAGCATGCGAAACATTGGATCCAGTACTGTCCCTTGCTCATCGTCAGATGCGTAGCTTTTCACCGTTCTCGTGCAGCGCAGCACGCCGGCAATTGCCAAAAGCTCAGCCGGATGCAGCGTTCCGCCGCGATGGGCACGATCAAGTGCCGGCGCAACATTTTTAACCCCTGCGAAGTTGGGATTTCCCTTTTGTGTGCAAAGATCTGCAGCAGCAGTTGTCTCTGCAAGCAAGAGATTTACATCCTCCAAATCGGATGTGGGAATCAATCCTCTGCAGGCTTCCTTGCCCTCCTCGCTACCTGCGCAATCGGCAAGCTGCGAAAGGATCTGGTCAAGCTCCAGCTTATATAGAGATTTTTCGTAAAGCTTTAACATAGTTAACTCCTAACTACGGTGTAGTTGTCAGTAAAGATTTATAAAAATCGAGGGCAGAAAAGCCTCGTTCCAGTTGGGTACATAAATAACTTTCAGTTAGCTGAGACAGCATTGACAGTGTCTCCTCCCCTGCCTGAAAGGAAAACAGCTTTTTGGGATGGCAGCTGCAGATATACCGCATTGCCGCAAGGATATTCTCATTGACCGGATAGCGAATGCCGTTCGAAGCAGAATCCCGGCAGGTTGCGCATTCCAATATTCCCTGGGAAATATCTAAATAATGCGGCGTTTCCGCACCGCAATGTCCACAACCGGAAAGATCAGGTTCATAGCCGGCAAGAGCCGCACAGCGAAGCTCGAATACTGATTTGATCTGAAGATGCGGTTTATCGGTTGCTGCAACAGCGTATAAGCAATTCAGAATTAATGAGAGGATCTCACTGCCGGGTGCATCCGCAAGGGAGACAATATCAGCCACCTGCGCAAAATATGTACCAAGAGACAGTGCCACAATATCCTTGTGCAGTCCCTGAAACAGTTCAATGCTGTGGGCTTCATTGATGGTATACATATCCCGGTAAGAAAAAAGCGTATACTCGCCATAGGCAAGTAATTGGCACGGTGCGGTAAGCGGACTGTTCTTTCGACGCAGTCCCCTTGCCTTCACCGTTAGCCTTCCCTGATCCTCCGTTAGTAAAGTCAGGATGGCATCCGTTTCTTTATATGGATTGACTCGCAGTACAAGTCCCCGTACTTTCAGATACATATTGCTCCTCCGACCTTCTCGCTTCCTGATAGCAAAGATACATTTCCGGCGCACCGGTTTCTAAAAATAAGTCCCAAAAGAATGCAGAATTCATTTCCACCCCTCCGGTCATAGGATTTACCGAATTTCCGGAAGATACCCTTGGAAATTATTCTCTGTAACCGAAATTCCGAACAAGAAAATCACTGTCACGCCAGTTTTCCTTTACTTTAACCCAAGTTGTAAGGAATACCTTTGTGCCCATAAAGCGCTCACAATCCTGCCGGGCAGATGCAGAGATCCTTTTCAGCATATCGCCGCCCTTGCCGATGATAATACCCTTATGGCTGGCTTTTTCACAATAAATGGTCGCATCAATGTCGATAATGCCGTTGTCCCGTTCAGAAAAACGGGTAATTTCAACGGCAGTTCCGTGAGGGATCTCTCGGTCAAGATTCCAAAGAAGCTTCTCCCGGATGATCTCCGCCATTACCTGCCGCTCCGGCTGATCCGTTGTAATATCCTCCGGAAATAGGAAGGGACCCTCCTGCGCATATGCGCTGCAGATATCCAACAGTGCATCCACGCCGTCGCCTGTCTTAGCGGAAATAGGGATGATCGCCTTAAAGTCTGCGACCTTGCTATAGGCATCAATCACCGCCAGCAGATTTTCTTTTTCGACAGTATCGATTTTATTGATTGCAAGAACAATGGGGCATTTCTTTCCGGTGAGCTGCTCGATCAGCACATCTTCTTGGGTGCCGACCGAAGCAATTGGCTCCACCACAAGAACGGTCAGGTCAACATCGGAAATCGATTCCTTTGTGACCTCGACCATATAGTCGCCAAGTTTTGTTCTGGGTTTATGAAAGCCCGGTGTATCCACGAATACATACTGAGTATCTTCTCTTGTCACGATGCCACAGATCCGGTTACGGGTCGTTTGAGGTTTGTTGGATACAATGGCGATTTTTTCGCCTACCAAGTAATTTGTAAGGGTAGATTTACCCACATTCGGACGGCCTGCAATGGCGATCATAGCAGTTTTTGTAGCCATAATAATCTCCTTCGTATGCTTAACTTAGCTTCTTTTCATACCGGGGATCGTGGATGCGATCTCCTCTTCGCGCTTGCGCATCTGTGCCTTTTGCGGACCGTCATCCATATGGTCATAGCCCAGAAGGTGGAGAACAGAGTGAATCGTTAAGTAGCCGATCTCTCGACGGAGACTGTGACCGTAGGCTTTTGCCTGCGCTTCAGCCCGCTGTAAGGAGATACACATATCTCCTAACGGACAAAGTCCTGTCTCCGGGTCGACAAAGCCCTCCCAGTTTGTTTTTACACCGGGTGTAAGCAAAAACATCGGGAAGCTCAGCACATCCGTTGTCTTATCAATCTCCCGCGTCGCCTTGTTAACGGCACGAATGCCATCATCATCGGTAACCATTACATTGATCTCACAAGGCGCAGGTACACCTTCTGCTTTCAATGTAGCCTCAATTGCTTTTGTTATGGTCAGGGACACAAGGGGGTTCTTAAGGGAAAACCCGGTAAAAGCCATTTCAATTTTACAGTTTTTCATCGCTATTTCCTCTGTTGCATATTCTTCTTGTTATTTTTAGATGTTTCCTGCGCTTTGTCCGCCCGCTCATAAGCCGAAATAATCTCTTGCACCAGCGCGTGGCGCACTACATCGGCAGCCGTCAGCTTACATACAGCGATGTCTTTTACATCCGATAGGACACGAATGGCATCCTTTAATCCGGAGGTCTTATCGGCAGGCAAGTCAATCTGGGTCACGTCACCGGTAATGACGATTTTGGAGCCAAACCCAAGACGGGTCAAAAACATCTTCATCTGTTCCTTTGTAGTATTCTGCGCTTCGTCAAGGATAATAAAGCTATCATCCAGCGTTCTGCCGCGCATGTAGGCAAGTGGTGCTACCTCAATAGAGCCGCGCTCCTGATACTTTTGGAATGTCTCTGCACCGAGCATATCATAAAGCGCATCATAAAGAGGGCGCAAATAGGGGTCTACCTTATTCTGCAAATCGCCCGGAAGAAAGCCAAGGCGCTCTCCGGCTTCTACCGCAGGTCGTGTCAAAATAATGCGGTTAACGGTTCGCTCGCGGAAAGCTGCGACGGCAGCAGCAACAGCAAGATAGGTCTTACCGGTACCGGCAGGTCCAACGCCGATGGTTATTGTGTTTTTCATAATGGCCTTGATGTATTTCTGCTGACCTACGGTCTTGGCCTTGATTGGCTTACCCTTTGCGGTAATACATACCACATCCTTTGCCATTTGCGCAACCTGCTCGTCATTTCCCTCGCTGATAAGAGTGATGAGATAGCGGACCCGCTGCTCGTCGATCATTTCGCCTTTGGCGGCAAGAAGCAAAAGGCCTTCTAAGGTCCGGGCTGCTTTGTCTGCGTTCTCTGCCTCGCCGCTGATCTTCAGCTCCGTTTCGCGATTTACAATCGTGACGGCAAAGGTTTCCTCAATGCGTCGGATATTCTCATCAAAGGAGCCAAACACGCTGATCAGATCTTCTACGCGCTCGGCATTTACAATTCTTTCTGCTTGCTTTGTCATGGATCAATTAACTCCTCCGCTTTCGTGATTCCAATCATTTCCATACATTCATATCGACCGGAAATGAGGCAAATGTCATCATTTTCAGTAAGAGAGACAGCTTCTGTCAGGATTGTACCGGCAGTCATCTGGCTTTTCAGATAAGTGCGACCTACAATTTCCAAAAAGGCGAAATCGTTCAATTTTCCAGGTGTAGAATCGTAATACAATATCTCCTGCTTAACGATCGCCAGCGGCAAGGTATAACCGCCCGGTAATGCTAAATATGTCTTCTTGTACATTTTAACACAAGACATATGCAAAATTCCACTACCTTTATAGAAATTTATTTGTTTTTTTCCAATAATCAAGCTATATTTTTGCTCGCGCCGCACAATATCCGTTCTTTGGATACCGATCTTTGGTGTCACGGTGTCTAATTTTCGTTCTGTTAGTCCGTAAATTTCCGCGTCCGCACCGGTAAATTTCAGTGAGATCCCGTAATCCTTGTACCCAGATACCAACATTTGACCCGCTTTCACCGCCTGCCCAACCTTACATAGCTGCGTGCCGCGCAGAACAGTGATTCCTTGGATAATAGCATCCTGCGATGCCACAATATTTCCTTTGAGGGAAGGCGGATACACCATCGTATCCTGCCGTTCCTTCACAGAGATCACAGCAACGCACCCTCTCGTATTTACGCCGACCCATTGTAGCTGCGGCAGCTTCTCAAGCATGGCATTTTTTATTCGTTCGCTTCTAACCTGCCGCCTATTTACGCCGAATGTAATTCCGCAGCCTTCCGCTGCTTCCAGTATCATGCGGTCAGGTATGGAGGCGTTACCGTCGACCTGCACAAATAATATATGACTCGGCACTACAAGCACGAGGAGAATATAGATCGTCACACCGATACTCAAAACTGGGCGATTGTGTAAACTCTTCAGTCTCCAATAGACACCGCTTCTTCCAATGACTTTTATTTTAGCACCGCTCTTCCTCAGCAGTAGACATATCCGCCTGTAGTCGCTTCTTGAAGCTGAAAACTGCACTGTCAGCGCATCGACATACCGGAGTTCAAGAATGTGTATATCGTCATTTGCCAGCCTTGTCATCATTCCGTGGGTATCTGCACTGGTCATCTGTATGACCACAGTACCAAATAACGAACGCCACATTATCTTCCAGCTCCTTTACAAAGTGTGATCCCGTCAATACATCCGGAAATAACAAGCTGCTGCTTGCTCATTTGCACCAAGCGCAGCTCGGTACCGCATACGCGAATACAGCCGTAAGATACGCGGGCACGGATCTCGGTTTCCCCATATTGCATAACACCCTTATGATTT
The DNA here is from genome assembly GCA_015067785.1 of Oscillospiraceae bacterium. GTDB lineage: Bacteria > Bacillota > Clostridia > Oscillospirales > Oscillospiraceae > Faecousia. The sequence goes on along the minus strand of SVLR01000016.1, from coordinate 9,871 downwards.
TCGATCAAAACACGGTGCTGCCCAATGATCTCAATAAGCGGCTGTCCCGGGAGTGCTTCACCCGGAAGATCTACGGCATATGTCACCTTTTCCAGAATGCTCCCCTTGCCCTTCAATCCGATCAACTCCTTTTTCTAATTCTATGGCTGTAGGTGATGAAATTTGCCACAGCTGCATACTTTCTTAGGGAGGTGATTCGATGAGGACAAAAAGACTGTTGTCTCTTATTTTCTGTGCAACCGGAATGCTATTATTGATACTGGATGCGAAAACTGCGCTCTATGCCGCTTCCGAAGGAATATCCCTTTGTATCACCGTGGTAATCCCCTCTCTATTTCCGCTCCTCGTATTGTCCACAATGATAAACAGCACACTCTCGGGCCTGAAAAGCCCAGTTTTGCGACCGATATCTAAGCTGTGCAGGATACCTGAGGGTGCGGAACCTGTTCTTCTTTTAGGTTTATTAGGCGGGTATCCGGTTGGCGCAGCCGGTGTACGTCAAGCATATGACAGTGGTGTCCTCAAGAAGGTGGAGGCTGAGCGTATGCTCGCCTTCTGCAACAATGCAGGTCCTGCATTCATTTTCGGTATACTATCCTTGCAGTTTGAAGGTGTTGGGGTCTGCTTCGCAATATGGGTAGTCCAAATCGTTTCTTCGCTGGTTGTCAGTATGATCGTACCGGGCTGCGATCAACGCAAAACGACTGCACCGGTCAGAGAACCTATAACAATGCCACAGGCAATACCAATAGGGCTACGGAATATGGCGAATGTGTGTGGTTGGGTCATTGTGTTTCGTGTTATTATCGGATTCTTAGAACGCTGGCTGCTTTGGCTTTTACCGCAAAGACTGTCCTTGATCGTTTTGGCCCTACTCGAATTAACCAACGGTTGTCTCTTGCTTTCAAATATAGAACAGCAGGCGACCCGTTTTTTAATTGCTTCTGCGTTTCTTGCCCTGGGCGGCATTTGCGTGGCTATGCAGACAGCCTCAGTCTCAGGGACACTATCACTCCGAAAATACTACATAGGTAAGCTGCTACAGGCAGTGATTAGCGTTGTGCTCAGCGCTTTATTACTTCTGATTTTTCCTCTCGCATAAAATTTTTGTAGCATTTTCCGATTAATTGCATTATAATAGCAAAAGTATCCTAAATAGACGAGGTATCATTATGCTATTTCGAAAGAAAATGAAAAAGGATTGCCTATACTGCCAGCACGCAAAAGCGGTTAATGAATCCGTTCTGATTTGTCTGAAGCGCAATGATCAGGCGGCTGTCAGGCCCTGCTTTCGCTTTAAGTACGATCCCTGCAAGCGGATTCCTCCCCGCCCCAAGGCGCCAGACTTTAGTGCTTATGATAAAGACGATTTCTCCCTATAAGATAAATCACCCGGATGCGATGCATCCGGGTGATTCCTTTAGGAAATCATATTCAAAAATTCTGATTCAGTAAGGATAGGAATGCTAAGTTCACGAGCTTTTCGCTCCTTAGAGCCAGCATTTTCACCGACCACAACATAGGTGGTTTTTTTAGAAACTGAACCGGAGGCTTTGCCACCAAACAGCTCTATCTTTTCTGTTGCTTCCTCGCGGGTAAACATTGTCAGTGCGCCGGTGAGCACAAAGGTCATACCGGCAAACCGCGCATCAGAAACAACGCGTGTGCTTTCAAAGTTTACTCCACTGATCCGCAGCTTTTCGATCATTTCCACTGCTTGAGGCTGAGAGAACCATTCCCGAATGGACAGGGCAGTGACTGAACCGATATCCGGCACTTCAGTCAATTCTTCTAAGGTTGCATTCATCAGCCTATCAAGCGATCCAAAAGTCGATGCAAGGACCTTGCCGGTTTTTGCGCCTACCTGTCGGATACCAAGGGCATAGATCAACCGGCTCACATCCCTGCTTTTGCTTTCCTCGATGGCAAGTAAAAGCTTCTTAGCTGCCGTCTCGCCGCTTTGCCAAAGACTTTTCAGTTCCTCAAGTGTTAGGCAATAGATGTCGGCAGGTGTATGCAAATATCCTTTTTCAATGAGTGCATCTACGATTGATGCGCCAAGACCCTCGATATCCATCGCATCCCGGCTGACGAAATGTGTGATGTTTCTACTCAGCTGAGCGGGACAAGCCGCGCCGGTACAGCGAAGAAACGCGCCGTCCTCATCCCGCTGCGTGGGAGCACCGCAAACTGGACAAGCAGCAGGCAAATAATAAGGCTCTGCACAGGCAGGTCTTTTGGTGATATCCACTTCTAAAACCTCAGGGATGATCTCACCTGCCTTGCGAATTTGTACTGTGTCACCAATGCGAATGTCCCGCTGAGAGATAAAATCCTGATTGTGGAGAGTTGCATTCGTAACCGTCGTGCCCGCAAGCCGCACCGGACGAACAACCGCCTTGGGTGTTAAAACACCGGTTCTGCCGACCTGCACTACAATGTCCTCCACAACAGTGCTTTTTATTTCCGGAGGGTACTTATATGCCGCAGCCCAACGAGGGAACTTCGCCGTTGCGCCTAATTCTTCCCGGGCAGTAAGATCATTGAGCTTTACGACAGCGCCGTCGATATCGCAGGTCAGCTGCTCCCGGTTTTCGTTAATGGATAATATCTCCTGATTAATGTCCTCTATACGGGCAAATAGCGGACTGGGAACCACCTTAAAATGGAGAGACCGCAAGTAGTCCAGAGATTCTTTATGGGTCTGAAAGGCAACCCCGTCTGCAAGCTGGATATTAAAAATCAGAATATCCAATCCACGCTTGGCTGCAATCTTGGAATCAAGCTGCCGAAGCGAGCCTGCCGCAGCGTTTCTTGGATTGGCAAAGAGCGGTTTTCCTTCCAGTTCCTGCTGTGCGTTCAGCGCTTCAAAGACTTTCTTCGGCATAAACACTTCACCCCGCACGATCAGGCGGCTGGGTGCGCCTGAAAGACGCATAGGAACGGAATAAATTGTCTTTATATTCTCTGTTACATCCTCTCCAACATTTCCATCGCCTCTTGTAGCACCACGAACAAATTTACCGTCTACATACTCAAGGGCAACAGAGAGTCCATCGATTTTCGGCTCGACGCTAAACACCGCATCCGGGTAGCTCTCCCGGATCTTTTCGATAAAATCGTCCAGCTCCTCCAAGGAGAACACATCCTGCAGGCTCATTAGAGGTACAGGATGCTCCACCTTTTCAAATTTACTCAGTGGCGTACCGCCTACGCGTTTTGTAGGCGAATCCTCCCGAGCAAGCTGTGGGTGCGCTTTCTCCAATTCTTCCAGCTCACGGAGCATATGATCGTATTCAAAATCCAGCATTTTTGGATCATCCAAAACATAATACTGATAGTTTGCCTCGTTGAGGATCGCTACCAGCTCATCCATTCTCTTTTGTATTTCCATAATATCCTCCGGTTTGAAAAAATGTATCCGGGACCTTGCCTACGATCACGGTCTCTGCGACTACGACCTGACTGTTTACCGTAAAGCTGGCAGTCTTTCCAAGAACAAGAACGCTGACATCCACGCTTACATCCATTACGATCTTTTGCAGTGTCTGGTTAATGCCTGCCTCTGTAAAGTGGCTGCTAAATGCACCTTCTGAATTTCGAATAGAGATGATATTGATCGGGATATCCGGTCCCCTTCCGGCCAAAACCTCCGGCAGCACCAAGCTGCCAATAGGAATCCCAAGATCCTCAGAATCCAGTGAAAGAATTTCATCGTTAATCAGATTGAGGATCGCTGTTTTTAAGCGGTTCACCTCAATCATATTGGTTTTTAGCGCCGTAATTTGACCATCAAGATCTTTTTCAAAATACACGATCCGGTCATATTGGATATTTCCGCTGGCGATTTGCGCATCAATGGCGTCATTGATAAGATCCGAAGTGGAATTCTTCACTTTTGTTTCCGCAAGTTCACGGATTGACGCTTCATAGCGGATACGAAACAAAACCACAACGAACACTGCGACCAAAAGCAGTATCAGCAAAAAGCGGGAAATCCGCCAAATCACATAACGCAAGCAAATCCCTCCCCGGACAGTATATGCACCCGGGGAGAAAATCGTTACCGCCGTTTCATATGTGCAGAGGCCGCTTTTGCCATAAGCTTTTTCGTGCCCTTTTCGTCAAAAACGATCTCCCAAAGTGCATCGTTCCCCATCTTGATAACCGACAGCACCATACCCTTGCCAAAGGCTGTATGCTCCACCATATCACCTTTTTTGAGCTCCAGCATCGCAACTGCAGACTTTTCAGCGGGAATGGTGTAGTCGGTGTTCTTAGATGTATTATAGACATTTGCAGACGGAGCAGGGGCTCGGTAAGGCGTTGAATATGTGGTTTGCGGCCGAACAAATGCCCCCTTCTTCTCCGCAACATCCGGAGGTACTTCCTTAAGGAAGCGAGAGGGCAATGCAGCGTTGGTACGACCGTAGAGCATTCGCTCTCTTGCATAGGAAATGGTTAGATGCTGCTTTGCACGGGTAATGGCCACATAACAAAGCCGCCGTTCCTCCTCCATCTCATCCGGATCACCGAACGAACGAACACCGGGGAATAGGCCTTCTTCGAAGCCAACGAGATACACATAGGGAAACTCCAATCCCTTCGCCGCGTGCATCGTCATCAAAACCACGGAATCGTCGCTACTGTTATACTCATCCAGATCGGTGTAGAGGGCAATTTCCTCCAAAAACCCGGCAAGGGTAGGCGTTTCTGCATTCTCCATATAAGCCTTAATGCTGGAGGTCAGCTCTCGGATGTTCTCAAGACGGGTCTTATTCTCCTCCGTGGGCTTGCTTTGCAGCATATCTATATAGCCAGTGCGGAGCATAACCTCCTCGTAAAAATCTGTCAGCGAAATATCTGTCTCTAAAAGCTGTGCAAGGCCCTCGATCAGAATGGTAAAATCCATAAACTTTTTGGCGGATTTCTCCAGCGGACCGTAATTATAGGGATCGGAGACCACATGGTAAAGTGGCAGACCCTGTGCGGATGCCAGCCGTCGCGCCATGTCCATAGTCTTTTCGCCAAGACCTCTTGGGGGGTTATTAATAATCCGATTCAGCCGCAGATCGTCGTTGCGATTGTTGATCACGCACAGATAAGAAAGCATATCCTTTACTTCTGCCCGATCGAAGAAGCGCATACCACCTACGACCTTATAGGGAATACCGTTTCTGCGGAGTGTCTGCTCCAAAGCGTTGGATTGGGCATTGGTGCGGTAAAGGATCGCGTGATCGCTGTATTTGCCACTGCGGACAGCAGTGAGGATCTGACCGGAAACATAGGATGCCTCCTGGGTCTCATTAGGCGCTTCATAAACGGTGATCTTATCACCGACGGAATTGGTGGTCCAAAGCCGCTTTCCCTTTCGACCGATATTATGTGCGATCACCGCGTTGGCAGCCTTCAGGATATTCTGTGTCGAGCGGTAGTTTTGCTCCAAACGAATGACCCGGGACTGCCGGTACTGCTTTTCAAAATTAAGAATATTCTCAATAGTGGCACCACGGAAACGGTAAATACTCTGGTCATCGTCACCGACAACACACAAATTCTCATAACCGCCCGCCAGCAGAGATGTCAGCAAATATTGCAGATGGTTGGTATCCTGATACTCATCCACCAAAATGTACTTAAATTTCCGCTGATAGTAGGTGCGGATCTCCTCGAATTCCTGCAGCAGCTTGACTGTCATAAAGATCAGATCGTCAAAATCAAGGGCGTTATTCTCCCTCAACTTACGCTGGTAGAGTCGATAAGCCTTTACAATGGGGTCTAAGCGGCTGTCACCTGTCTCCCAAATGCGCCTTTGCATATCCTCAGGTGTAAAATAATTGTCCTTCTCCCGGCTGATAAAACCGAGGACATACTTTGGCGGGAACATCTTATCGTCCATATTCAGCTCTTTCAGAACCGCCTTCATAAGCCGTTCAGAATCGGAGGAATCATAGATTGTAAAGTTCCGCTCGTAGCCCAGCACCTCGATCTCACGGCGGAGGATACGGCAGCAGGCAGAGTGGAATGTCATTGCCCAAATGTCCTCTGCGCCGGGTCCAATAGAAAGGGAAAGTCTTTCCTTCAACTCGTTGGCAGCCTTATTTGTAAAGGTGATAGCAAGAACGCTCCATGGTGCGGCGGGCTCCAAAGCACACAAATGATCTGCTTTGCTTTTTTCCTGCTCTGTGCTGGGATATTGTAGCTGCTCAAGGAAGAGAACATCGTCCTCTGTCACCGTATCGGGCACTTCATTGGTGTCGCTCCCCCGACCGTAACGCAAAATATTCGCCACGCGGTTAATGAGCACCGTAGTTTTGCCGCTGCCTGCGCCGGCAAGCAAAAGCAGAGGACCTTCTGTGGCAAGAACTGCACTTCGCTGTTCTGGATTCAGCCGATCAAATTGTTTTTCTATATAGGCGCGCCGCGCTGCAGCGAACCGACTTAAATACGCATCATTCATAAGCATACCTTAACCTTAATGGAATGCTTATATTCTATCGCATTTTCTCTAAAAGGTAAAGTACAAAATCAGCTTAAAATCGACTTTAAATGAGAAAGGGCTTTCTTTTCGATTCTGGAAACCTGTACTTGACTGACCTGTAAGACCTTTGCTGTCCTCTCCTGGGTTAGTCCGTGATAATATCGAAGCCGAATGACCATTTCTTCTCGCTCTGAAAGACAGCCGATGGCTTGATCCAAGGAAATTTTCTCCAGCATTGCATCCTCGGATTTTGTATCCGTCAGAACGCTTTCAAGGGTAAAGCCCTCATCCCCCGTTTGCTGGTGAATGGATTCTATATTTGCTGTCGCCATCTCTGCTATTGCAATATCCTCAACGGTAAGACCTGTTCTGCCCGCGATCTCGTTGATCGTGGGTTCTCTGCCCAACTCCGCAATCAGCGCATTCCGGGCAGTCTTAATCACGGTTGCCCTTTCCTTTATCCCCCGGGAAACCTTGACAGCGCCGTCATCGCGAATAAAGCGTCGGATCTCCCCGGCAATTTTCGGCACGGCGTAGGTGGAAAACTGGGTGCCAAATTCCGGATCAAAGCCTTCGATGGCCTTCAGAAAACCCAAGCAGCCTAACTGATACAGATCGTCAGTTTCCACCCCGCGCCCGATAAACCGACGAACCACAGCCCAAACAAGACCGCTGTTTTCCTCCAGCAGCTTTTCACGGGCAATTTCGTCGCCGGCTTGACTTTTTTTGATCAAGTCATACATTTCATTCATTTCCGTTTTTGCAGCTTTCTTCTCATATGTACCGTCGTTCCCTTACCCACCCTGCTTGTAGCTGAGAAGGTGGTCATAAAGCTCTCCATAATAGTAAAGCCCATACCGCTGCGGTCTTCCCCGCCGGTCGTAAACATCGGTCTTCTTGCCTGCTCAAGATCCGGAATGCCAACACCCTTGTCCTTTACAACAATATCGAGAATATTGTCCTTAAGGATCCTGCACCGAAGGGTAATTACGCCATATCCGTTCGGGTAGGCATGGACAATACAGTTCGTTACCGCTTCCGATACGGCTGTGCGAATATCCCCCAATTCTTCAAGTGTGGGATCCATTTGGGATGCAAAACACGCCACCGCAGATCTGGCAAAGGCTTCATTGGATGATTTGCTTGGAAATTCCAATTGCATATAGTTTTCAAATTTCATACGGCTACCTCCTTGATTTCCACCAGTTTATCTATACCTGACGCGGCAAAAACCCGCATCGGTTGTTCCCGGATCCCGATAAGGGTCAGCTTGCCCTTGATCCGTGTCATATTTCGAAGGGTGTTGATCACCACTGCGATCCCAGACGAATCCATAAAAGTCACATCCTGAAAATCCAGCACGCAGACACATGGTTTATAGGCTTCGATCTTTCCTATGATCGTGTCGATATACGCCTTTGCGCAATGATGATCGATCTCTCCGGTCAGCGCAACAGTTAGCTGACTGTCCTGAAGATAACTTGTCAAATGCATATTCTGTCCTCCTTTGTAAGCTTCTATACAAGTATAAAAAGTCCTATCCATATTTTCTGTCGTAATGGGTAGGACGAAAAAGAAAGTAGCGCATAACAGCCTGTTATGCGCTACTTATCGGTACATATTCAATTATAATTTTGCCAGCGCTTCCCGGCTCTGGATCAGCTGGGTGATGAGATTTCTTGCCTTTTCAGCCTTCTCGCGCTCCGCATTTACAACCGCTTCCGGTGCCCGGGCGGTAAAGTTTTCGTTGGAGAGCTTGCCTTCGATAACGGCAAGGTTCTTATTGGCCTTCTCCAGCTCCTTATCGAGGCGCTCCAGCTCCTTCTTGACATCCACAAGCTGACCCATAGGAATATAGAGCTTTGCATCAGCGGTGGTGCAGCAGACCATCTTGTCGATGTTCTCGGACTCCTTATCAATAACCGTCACCTGATCGGCATATGCAAGCCGCTGGATGAAGTCGCTGCCTTCAATAAAGACCTGGGGCTTAGAGGTGAGAACAAACAGCGCAGCCTTGGTGGAAGGCGGTACATTCATCTCGGCCCGGCGGTTACGGATTGAGCGGATTGCGCTCATAACAGACTCCATCAGGCTCTCTTCCTTGGGGAATGCCAGTTCCTCCACATAGACGGGCCACTGTGCAGCGATCAGTGCCTCGCCCTCGTGGGGCAGGCTCTGCCAGATCTCCTCCGTAATGAAAGGCATAAAGGGATGCAGAAGACGCAGTGTCTGATCCAGCACATAGACCAGCACCTGCAGTGCGGTATTCTTCTGCGCCTCGTCATTGGAGTACAGTCTTGCCTTTGTCAGCTCGATATACCAATCACAGTAGGTATCCCACAGGAAATCATAGACCTTCTGAATGGCAACGCCCAGCTCATACCGCTCCATATTGTCGGTAACCTCGGAAATGAGTGTGTTGAGCTTAGAGAGTACCCACTTGTCAGCAACCGTCAGAGCGTCGGTCTCAGGCAGCGCGTTTATTGCATCCTCCTTCAGATTCATCAGTACATAGCGGCTGGCGTTCCAAAGCTTATTGGCGAAGTTACGCATAGCCTCGCAGCGCTCCACATAGAAACGCATATCGTTTCCTGGAGAGTTGCCCATAACCATATTCATACGCAGGGCATCGCAGCCGTACTTTTCGATCATTTCCAGCGGATCGATGCCGTTACCAAGGGACTTGGACATCTTTCTGCCCTTATCGTCACGGACAAGACCGTGGATCAGCACCGTGTGGAAGGGTGTCTTCTTTGTATGCTCACAGCCGGAGAAGATCATTCGCGCAACCCAGAAGAAGATAATATCATAGCCGGTCACCAGCACATCGGTGGGATAGAAATAGTCAAGATCTTCCGTCTTTTCAGGCCAGCCGAGAGTCTCGAAGGGCCAAAGGGCAGAGCTGAACCAAGTATCCAGCACATCCTCCTCACGGGTGATGTTCTTGCTGTGGCAGTGTTCACACTCGGTAGCATCCTCGCGCGAGACGGTAATGTGACCGCACTCCGCGCAGGTCCAGGCAGGAATCTGATGCCCCCACCAAAGCTGACGGGAGATACACCAGTCGCGGACATTCTCCATCCAGTTCATATAGGTCTTGGAGAAGCGGTCGGGAACGAACTTGGTCTCCCCTTCCTTCACTACGCGGATGGCCTCCTCAGCCAGAGGCTTCATCCGCACAAACCATTGGGCGGAGATGATCGGCTCCACATCATTATGGCAGCGGTAGCAGGTACCCACATTGTGTGCGTGATCCTCAATGCGAACAAGATAGCCACCAGCCTCTAAGTCGCTCACAATCTGCTTACGGGCTTCATAGCGGTCAAGACCCTGATACTTACCGCCAAACTCGTTGACAACACCGTTGTCGTCAAGAACACGAATGACCTC
>SVLR01000015.1 GCA_015067785.1 Oscillospiraceae bacterium | reverse complement strand
GAACAAGATAGCCACCAGCCTCTAAGTCGCTCACAATCTGCTTACGGGCTTCATAGCGGTCAAGACCCTGATACTTACCGCCAAACTCGTTGACAACACCGTTGTCGTCAAGAACACGAATGACCTCCAAATTATGACGCAAACCCACCTCAAAGTCGTTGGGGTCATGTGCAGGCGTCATCTTCACGCAGCCAGTACCGAATTCCATCTCTGCATAATCGTCTGCAACGATGGGAATTTCCTTATTAACGAGAGGCAGGATAACCTTTTTACCAACAATATCCTTGTAACGCTCATCGTTGGGATTGACACAGACACCGGTATCGCCCAGCATAGTCTCAGGACGGGTTGTTGCAACAACGACCTCGCCATTGCCGTCCGCCATAGGATAGCGGATGTGCCACAAATGACCGGGCTTGTCCACATACTCGACCTCAGCATCGGAAAGCGCGGTGACGCAGTGGGGACACCAGTTGATAATACGGCTGCCTTTATAAATAAGATTCTTCTCATAAAGAGAAACGAAAACCTCACGGACGGCAGCGCTGCAGCCCTCGTCCATGGTAAACCGCGCCCGCTCCCAATCGCAGGATGCGCCCAGCTTCTTCTGTTGCTCCACGATCCGATTGCCGTACTTATGCTTCCAGTCCCAAACGCGCTCTAAGAACTTTTCGCGACCAAGATCGTAACGGGTCAAACCCTCTTTCACGCGCAGCTCTTCTTCTACCTTAATTTGGGTAGCAATACCAGCGTGGTCCACACCGGGAAGCCACAGAGCGTTATAGCCCTGCATCCGCTTAAAACGAATCAGCGTATCCTGCAGCGTTGCGTCCATTGCGTGACCCATGTGGAGCTGACCGGTAACATTTGGGGGCGGCATTACGATGGTGAAGGGCTTCTTCGTTTTGTCCGTGCCGGGACGGAAAAAGCCGCCATCCTCCCACATCTTATAAATTTGCGCTTCTACCTGCTGAGGCTCGTACACCTTTGGCAGTTCTCTTGCCATAATCATTCACTCCTTCAAAAAATAAAAACGCCCTGAGAAAACTCTCAGGGCGAAAAGATTTCCGCGGTACCACCTGAATTCCCCGAAGGGCACTCCTAAGCTATAACGGGCAAACCCGGACTTCCCTACTGTTCTTTTCAGGAAATCAGCTCAAGGGCGACAATTCAGGTATCGCATTGTACGCTCCCACCAAATGCATACTCTCTGAAAATGCTTCTATACCGGAAACTCCCTATCAAAGCCTTATAATATGTGGATAATTTAGCACAAACAGACAGATATGTCAACTGCAAAATCACTTATAACTATGCTTGACGGTAATAAAAAAATGGCATATAATAAGAAAAATATTAATTTTAAGTGAGTGAAATCTATGAAACTCTCTCTTGTTGTTCCCTGCTATAACGAAGCGGAAAATGTATGTGCTTTTCAGAATGCGGTCATCGGTGCCTTTGCTGGCTGCGGCTATGATTATGAGATCGTCTTTGTGGATGACGGAAGCAAGGATGCCACCTACCACAATTTGAAAAAGCTCCACGCAGCCCAAAAATGCCCGGTAAAGGTCATTCGCCTCTCCCGGAATTTCGGTAAGGAATCCGCCATCTATGCTGGCCTTAGCAATGCCGACGGTGACTATATTTCCTTTATCGATGCCGACTTACAGCAGCGTCCGGAAATCGTGCGGGATATGGTGGAGACCTTGGAAGCAGACCCGGAAATCGACATTGTCGCCGCCTATCAGGATCGCCGTGGCGAGGGCAAGGTGCTCTCCTTCTTCAAAAAGTCCTTTTACTCCGTCATAAATAAGCTTTCCGATGTAGCTCTCCGGGCGGATGCCAGCGATTTTCGCACCTTCCGTCGTAGTGTGGCAGAGAGTCTCCTGACCGTCGCAGAATATCACCGTTTTTCTAAGGGCATCTTTGCCTGGGTCGGCTATAACACCCACTTTATTCCCTATGTGGCAGAGGCGCGCCAAGCCGGCACCAGTAAATGGAGCTTTACAAAGCTGCTGAACTACGCCATTGAGGGCATCATCGGCTATTCCACAAAGCCTCTGCGGATCGCCACCGCTATGGGTACGCTCACCGCTATTTCCGCATTTTTGTATCTGCTGGCTGTGGTGATCCAAAAGCTCGCCTTCGGCATCGCGATCCCCGGCTATGCAACCGTTATCGTACTGATCCTGCTGCTGGGTGGTGTCCAGCTTCTGTGCATCGGCATCATCGGCGAATATGTCGGCAGAACCTTTGAGCAATCCAAAGACCGCCCCATTTATATCGCAAAGGATGTACTGACCTACAAAAAGGACGCCGATTAAGGCGTCCTTTCTTTCATATTTGCGTGCACTTCGTGGAGCTTTTCTTCAATAGAAAGTAAATCCGTAAAGGTTTCTGGTCGTTTGGATACATCCCTAAGCAATGCGGAGGGATGATAGATTGCTGTCATCCAAGTGCCGTTACGGCATATCCAAGTGCCGTGTTCCCGGGTAATACGGTATTCCGGATCGATGATCCGTCTCGCTGCGATCCGACCGAGGCAGACAATAATCTGAGGTTTTATGAGCTCCACTTGCCTTCTTAAGTAACCGATACAAGCCGCCTGCTCCTCATCCAGAGGGTCACGATTTCCGGGCGGTCTGCATTTTACAACATTCGCAATATAGCAGTTTTGGCGATTTATTCCAATGATAGAGAGCATATCATCTAAGAGTTTGCCAGCAGCACCCACAAAAGGTTCGCCTTGCAGATCTTCCTGCTCCCCCGGACCTTCACCGATGAACATAATATCTGCATCTCGGACACCTACCCCAAAAACCACATTGTTTCTCGTCCTGCAAAGACCGCATCGGGTGCAGTCATGACAGAGGCCTTCTAAGTTTTCCCACTCACCCATTGCGCATCTCCTCTCTGCGTCTGCGCCGTGCTGCGGCACGCCTGCGATAACGAACATTCTTGCAGTGTACAACAAATGCGAATACAGCTATAGCGACACATAAAGTTGTAAGTATGGTCAAAACGACCGTGATCACCGTTGTGTCATCCTGACGTTTTACTTCCTTCGGCGTGGAAATGGGTACACGATTTGCAGCTAGGAGCTCCACCTCAGCAAGGCACTTACCGCCATACCACACTTCCAGCGTTCCCTGAGAAGAGCCCTGCGCAATTGGCGCGGCATAGGTCCTTCCTCCATTCTGAAAACGATATTCTATTTGGGTCATATCCACATCCTTCGGGACCACAACTGTCTGCGTGCCAGCCGGTATCAACGCAAGGTCGTTATCACCGTTGAGCACCGGCATCTGCGCAACGATCTGCCCTTCGTAAAGAACCTGACCGATAGCATACTTGGATATGGTGAGATTCAGCATCTGGCTGATCTCCTTAAAACCGCCATAGACTTCATATGTATAATTATCAGCCGCATATTTGGACTCGCTTCCAAAGACAATAGCAACCACTTCCATATTGCCGCTTTGGGCAGTTACGGCAACATGGCGTGTTCTGTCCGCTGCTACACCGGTGCGACCGCCGCTGACGCGTCTGTCGTAGTAGGATTCCTGTCTCGGGTCAATTAGGTAATTGCTGCTTTTCATCACCCGCTCTGCCGAAAGCTCTGTTGCGGGTACGGTATAGGTTAGCGCGCCAAAGATCCTCGCAAAATCTTCGATTTCCCGGGCAGCCTGAAAGATCCTTACCATATCCCGGGCCGTGGTGTATTGATTTCGGCTCTGCAGACCGGTGGGATCGACAAAATTTGTGCTTAAACAGCCAAGCTCTGAAGCGCGTGTGTTCATAAGTGACACAAAGTCCTTAACCGTACCGCCGATATGCTCCGCAATTACGGCTGCTGCATCATTGGCAGAGCCGGTCAGCATACAGTAAAGCAAATTTTCGAGGGTCAGCATCTCCCCTGCTACCAGCTTTGCGTTGGAGGAGGAAGAAGTGACCGTAGAAAGTGCCGTAGCGGTTACTGCCACCTGATCTTTGAGATTGCCTTTCTCCAAGGCAAGCACAGCTGTCATAATTTTTACAAAGCTTGCCGGATAAATCTTCTCATCTACATTCTGGGCAAGCAGCATAGTTTCGCTGCCAAATTCATAGACGATCGCAGAAGAAGCATTGGTGATCGGTGCGCCGTCCACAATGGCGCCCTGGGCGTCAATTCCGTTGCAATTAACCTGCAAATTGTTGTCTGCGCAAACGGAAATACACATACAGTTTATGGAAATGCATAAAATCAGGAAAATTATGCCGATTTTTTTCATATTTTTGCTCCAATATCAAACCGCGGACTTGTCCCCCGGGAATTTTTTGTGTATAATGATTATAGCAGGAATGCAAATGTTAGTCAATGGAGGAAGCGCGGGATATGAAAAAATACGAAATCTGTCTCCATCTCATGGTCCCAGTGATTTGCTTTGCCGTAATGCTTGGCATATTCCTCCCGCGGGATGTGTTCTTTGACCAGATCAAGTATGAAACAACGGAGCCTATCGAATTCGTTGCGGGAGACGGTAAGATCGACATTAATACCGCAAGTGCCACAACTCTTGGCTATCTCCCGGGCATCGGTCCGTCCACCGCAGAGCGGATTGTAAAATACCGGCAGATACACGGACCCTTCCGCAGGATCGAAGATCTAAAGAAGATCTCCGGTATTGGAGACGCAACATTTGCTGCGATTCGCAAATTCATTAAGATTGGAGAATAAGCTATGAAAATACTGATTGTTGACGACGAAGAACTCCTTGTGAAGGGTATTCGCTTCAATTTGCAAAATGAAGGTTATGATACTGTCACCGGCTCTGACGGATTAGAGGCCGTTGAGCTTGCCCAGCAGGAAAAACCGGATCTTATCATTCTTGATGTGATGATGCCGAATATGGACGGTCTGACTGCTTGCTCCCGGATCCGCGCCTTTTCCAATGTGCCGATCATACTCTTAACCGCAAAAACAGAGGATATGGACAAACTGATGGGCTTTGACAACGGTGCGGACGACTATATTACGAAGCCCTTTAATATCCTCGAATTAAAGGCACGCATTCGGGCTTTGCTCCGCCGCAGCACCGTAAGAGAAACCCAATGCAACGCTCTGACCATCGGTGCAATTACGCTGGACTTGGATGCAAGAAATGCCTATAAGGCAGACGTGATCGTTGACCTGACCGCCCGCGAATATGATGTGATCGAATTTCTGATGAAAAACCCAAATAAGGTCTATTCCCGGGAAAATCTCCTCGATAGCATTTGGGCGTATGAATATAAGAGCGATATCCGCACAGTAGATGTCCACATCCGGCGATTGCGTGAGAAGCTTGAAGATGATCCTGCAGATCCGCAATATATTATGACGAAATGGGGCGTTGGCTATTTCTTCAAGAAATAATAAGAAACGATATATCAGCACCCATTTTCGGGTCGCGCTGATCTATGTAGCAATATCGTCTCTTGTCCTGCTTTTTCTAAACATATATACCTCCCGCTCCAGTCAGGATCTGTTCTACAAGAACAAAGAAGCAACCATGATTGAGCGCTGCCATTTTGCTGCATCGGAAATCAAGGCAATCGGTGTGATCAATCGTGGTACCGTTGAGAAGGCTGTTAAAAATATGGGGTCGCTCCGTGTTGAAAGACTGATCATCACAGACAGCGATGGAATTGTGATCTACGACTCCTTAGAGGAGGGCAGCGAAGTGGGTAAAAGCATACATCTGCAGGAGGTCGTACAGGCTCTTCAAAAGAATGATGTTTTTACTTCTACCTTTGAAAACGGCACCATACGCTCTCAGGCAGCGACACCGATTATGTCCTACGGCACTCTGCTTGGCTGTGTCTATATGACAGAGTATGATGCCGAGCAAGGTGCGCTTATCACATCCCTCCAGAATAATATCCTGACGATCACGGTTTGTTTGGAAATTGCAATCATATTATTTTCCCTGCTGATTTCCAGAACATTCTCAGCCAGAATCGATAACCTGATCGCATCGATGCACATCATCCGGGAAGGCGACTACTCCAAACCGGTCAAGATAGAAGGTCATGACGAGATTTCTGTTCTTGGCGAGGAATTTAATGAACTGCGAAGCCGTCTGGAGGCAATGGATGCTACCAGAAGGCAGTTCGTTTCCAATGCATCCCACGAGCTGAAAACTCCTCTTGCTTCTATTAAGTTATTGTCCGACTCCATATTACAAAACGATATGGAGCCCGAAACTGTTCGCGAATTTGTTGAGGATATTGGTAACGAGGCCGATCGTCTCAACAGAATGTCCCAAAAGCTGCTCTCCCTATCAAAAGCGGACGCAAAGCTCCTCGAGCCATCAGAGGTCATCCAAATCAGCGATACTGCACAAAAAGTTGTCCGAATGCTAACACCTCTTGCGCAGATCCGCAACATCCGCATTGCGCTACACGTTCTAAATTTCTGCCCCATCCTATGTAACGACGACGATCTCTATCAAATTCTCTTCAACCTTGTGGAAAACGGTATCAAGTATAACCGTGAAAACGGGGATCTTACCATAACGCTCAATCGCATTCGCAATACCGCAATCCTAAAAATAAAGGATGAAGGAATGGGGATTCCGGAAGAATCGCTCCCCCACATCTTTGACAGATTCTACCGCGTTGACAAAGCCCGCTCCCGCTCCACCGGCGGCAGTGGATTGGGTCTTAGCATCGTTCGTGACTTGGTTGAAAAGCATCAGGGCAAGATCACCGTTGAAAGCACAATCGGTGTCGGTTCTGTATTTACGCTTTACTTCCCGGTCTTTGATACAGAGAAATCGTCCTGACCTTCCCCTACGGGCAGTAAAAGCCCAGGGACACCGTTACTGTATGTGTAATATGCATCTTTCATTCGGTACAGATACGGAAACGGTTCTCCGCGCTTTAGTGGAACCCATTGCTTTTCCGTTCCTTGGCGGATCGTAAAACCGACCAATCCTTGCAGTCTCTTTTGCGGTATTCTCGTACGGATGACCATCTTCCCATCCTTTGGAATGCAAACCCCAATATTCTCTTTTCGGCTCACGCAATCTGCTTCAACGCGGAGTACACCGTCTTGCATTTTGCATACACACATTAGCTCATAGTAGAGCCCCTGAGCCGCAATATATGCTGTTCCGACACGCACACCGTTACAAGTAATTGCATACTCTCGCTGCATAACCATACCCCCTTAACCGATAATATGCGGTCAAGGGGGTGCTGTTTACTGATTGTTCCGATTTTCCTGAAGACCAAAGCTGACGGCGATCGCTTCATCGACAAGATGCATATGCACATCGTCCAATTTTCCCATGTGCTCGCGCAGCCGTCGCTTATCAATCGTTCGTATCTGCTCCAAAAGGATTACAGAATCCTTACTGAGTCCAACACTGCCTCCAGCGATATTGATATGCGTTGGTAAGCGTGCCTTTCCTGTTTGACTTGTAATTGCAGCTGCAATTACAGTCGGAGAATACCGATTTCCTGTATCGTTCTGTACAATAAGCACCGGGCGAGTCCCTCCCTGCTCACTGCCTACAACGGGAGAAAGGTCCGCATAAAATATATCACCGCGTCTGACCGTACTATCCATCCTTTTCACACTCCGGAGAAAGCATTGCCAGCGCTACCGATTTATGTCCATATGTAACGCGGCTATTCCTATTCTCCCACGCACAAAAGAAAAATATACGGTAGGTGCTGTGATTTATCCTATGCGAAAAATGACAGACGGCTACAAAATTGTGAAGTCTTTCACCGTAACAGACAAAACTCGCCTACCCTCCCATAGAATCTCACCTTGGATGGGCTGACCGTCATCATTCAGCCAAATATCCAAGTGCAAGGCATTTTCAAGGTAACTGTCGTTAATTTGAAGGTAAATACCGCCGTCCACCCTTGCGCAGGATGCAATATAACCGCTTCTCAGAGTCTTCAGAAATATCCACGGTGCCGTTACCGGTGTCAGTTGGCCGTCGGCTATTGGTGCAAATGCAAGGGCAGTTCCATCAAAGGTAAGATGCCCGCCAATATCTGTAATTGCACCGGCGATTCCGGCAATGCTCTCGGGTTCCGTAACCGAAAAGCTGAGATCCCCCTGCTTATTGCTCTGACAATCCATCGAAAACTGATATATGACATCTCCATAGTCTGCTGTGATACCACAGGTAAATTTACAGCCATCCCCCGCAATAAGCCTCTGCCGAAACAGCAGCGCCTTGTCCAATTCTTCGTTTGTTTTCCTACACCCAGCTAAAATAACGAAACATACAATCAAACAAAATATTCTCTTCATAACATGTCCTCCTGGCAAATGCCACTGATTTTATAAAATCTATTCTGTGTAGCAGCTGGATATGCAGTAGATCCAGTTGCAATTATTCGCTTGCGCATATCAATGACGAGCGCATTTTACAAAGGATCTATCTTCGTCCCAATTGGGCGCTGTAACACCATGAAAGAATCAGACGCAGACCTAAGATAATTTGAATTTTTTTTAGTTTTGCTCTTTACACCTTGATAAAAATAAGATATAATATAAAAAATGTAACCGAGGAGGTCGTGCGTTTTGTCAGAAAATACCATTAAATTCACCGTACCCAGCGATGATAAGGAAAATATGCGTTTTATTCTGCAAAGCGTATTTGATGCCTTAAGCGAAAAGGGTTACAATCCGATCAATCAGATCGTGGGTTACCTTCTCACCGAGGATCCTACCTACATCACCAATTATCGCAATGCCCGTAGCTTGATCTGCAAGATCGACCGTGACGAGCTTTTGCGCACGTTGGTGCAGAGCTATCTGTTTGAGAAGAACTGATTTTATAGAGGAGGCTTTTGCCACCGCAGAAGCCTCCTGACATTTTAACAGGAGGTTAGTATGTCTGAGGAAAATAAGGTTTTAACATACAAGGGGCATCCCCTTATGCGCAAGGACAATATGATCTACTATGGGTCTATGGAGGATTCCCACATTGTATTGCTCCAGATTCTGGAAACCGAAACCGTTGGCGGTGAAGAAATTGCCAAGCGCGTTTCTGTTCAGCTCCAGCTGACAGATCCCGCAGCTAAGCCCAGAGATCGCGTTGTCAAGAAGGGCGAAAAGGCTGGCCTTTATACTGCGCTTGATTTTGGCTGTGTTTGGCTAGAAAGAGCACTTGCAGGTAAATAATGATTTTCATTGCGCCAGCACTATAGCTGGCGCAAAATATTTATACTGCGCTATTGCTTTTTACTCACTGCGTGGTATAATAATTACAAATCTATCAGGAGGAGAAAATTATGGATAATTTTGACGAAACACAGTATTCCTCTCCGCAAAACAGCGGCAAAAATAACAGAAATAGAAAGAAACCTATCGAGAAGTACTTCGTGCCGGTTGGCTTGGCGCTTGTCTGTATATTGCTCGTTGCCTGCATTGCCGTTGCCTTTTCAAAGGGTGCCTTTGACCAGTTGTTTAATCCCTCTGCTGCTACAGAGCCCCCTACCACTCCACCTACACAGCCGCCTACAGAGGGTCCTACCGATCCTCCGGTTGATATGAATGCCCTTGCCGAAGAGCTGATCAGCAAGACGGATTTTCTCGCTGCAGGTTATGACTACGATAAGGCCATTGCAATGCTGCAGTCCTTTGCTTATGCCGATCAGGTGCCCGCTGTTAGCGCCAAGATCTCCCAATATCAGGCAGACAAGGCAAAGTGCAGCCGCTATACAAAGATGAACACCATTACACACATCTTTGTTCACCCCCTGATTGTAGAGCCAGACCGTGCCTTTGGTTCTGGTGCGAATCTGCCCGGGGCAATGAATAAGGATATGACTACCGTTGAGGAGTTTAAGTACCTTTTGCAATCGATGTACGACCGCGGCTTTGTGCTTGTTACACCCTATCAGGTTGCTTATGAAGTCAAGGATACAAACGGTAACGCCAAATTCGTAGAAGGCGACATCTACCTGCCTGATGGTAAAAAGCCTTTTATTTTGAGCGAGGACGATATCAACTATTACGGCAAATGGATTGCCGATGCAAGAAAGCGTCCCGGTGAGTTGGAAATGGACGGTGTCAACAACACACCTGTGTTCGCCAATAAAAATGGTGATGGTGTCGCAAGTCGGATCGTGATCGGTGCTGATGGCAAGCCTACCTGCGAATATGTGGATCGTAACGGCAACACGCTTGTAGGAGAATACGACCTCGTTCCTATTCTGGAGGCATTTATACAGGAGCACCCGGACTTTGCTTATCAGGGTGCCCGTGCAGTTTTGGCTGTGACCGGCTTTGAAGGCGTATTTGGTTATCGCACAAAGCCCGGCTATGCACAAAATATGACTCCTGAGGCATACCAAAAGGAGATCGACGATGCAAAGGCTGTGGTGAAGTGCCTGAAAGACAACGGCTGGATCATCGCCAGCCACTCCTATGGCCATCCCTCCTATGGCAATCTCACAGCCAGCCGCATCAAGGCAGATGATACCAAATTCCACAATACTGTAGAAACGATCGTCGGTGATTGTGATATCCTCATCTACCCCAATGGCTCCGATATCGCTGGAATTGAAAAGTATACAATGGACAACGAGAAATTTAAAGTCCTATACGAATCGGGGTTCCGTTACTTCTTCAACGTCGACGGCTCTGACTATTGGGTACAGCAGGGTGAAAACTACTACCGTGGCGGCCGTCGCAATGTGGATGGCTACCGCATGTGGAATAACCCCTATATGCTTGATGATCTGATGGATGTTAAGAAGATCCAATATACCAGTAACGGCAAACTGATGGAAAAGGAAGTAGCCGGCGCTTGGGACAGTGGCAGACCACCAATGAAATAAACCCCTTCTATTATTCAAAACCCGTGGTGTTTACCACGGGTTTTTTGCACATAATACACTCACGGAAAGGTGGTAAATATGGCAACACAAAGAAAAGGAAAACAAAGCATTGTCCCGGAAATTTCGCCGGTGATAACATCGTGGGCAAGTGTAGCAGGCAAAAAAGAGGCGCAAGGGCCTCTTGGTAATCGCTTTGATATCAAAAGTGACGACTCCTATTTCGGACAAAAAAGCTGGGAACAAGCAGAGCGCTGCATGCAGCAATTAGCGCTGAAAACACTGATGAAAAAGGCGGATATAAAGCAAGAGGATCTGGAACTTGTTTTCTCAGGTGATCTGCTCAATCAGTGTATCGGGTCCTCCTTTAGTCTGCGAAATTTAAATATTCCCCATTTAGGACTTTACGGTGCCTGCTCCACAATGGCAGAAAGTCTGCTTCTTGCGGCAATGGCTGTCGGCGGCGGTTATTTCGATGCAGTTGCAGCAATGACCTCGTCTCATTTTGCCTCCTCAGAGCGCCAGTACCGTTTCCCGCTGGGTTACGGCGGTCAAAGAACTCCAACATCCCAATGGACTGTAACCGGGGCTGGTGCTGCCCTCGTCTGTAGCAGCGGTCACGGACCGAGGATTACTGCGTGTACTGTTGGTACCGTTACCGATCTTGGTATTAAGGACGCAAATAATATGGGTGCAGCAATGGCTCCGGCAGCCCTATCGACCATTCGGCAGCATTTTGATGATATGGGCGTGGGGCCGGAGGATTTCGATCTGATCGTAACCGGCGATCTCGGACAGCACGGAAAGGACATCCTGTTATCACTCTCACAACAAGAGGGACTATCCTTAGGCGGCAAGCTGGCGGATTGCGGCTGCCTCGTCTTTGACAATTTATCCCAAGATGTCCATTCAGGTGGCTCAGGCTGTGGTTGCAGCGCCATCACATTATGTAGTGATCTGCTAACCAGACTTAACAAGGGAAAGCTCAAAAAAATATTGTTTTGTGGAACGGGAGCGTTGCTCTCCCCTACCTCAACGCAGCAAAACCTTCCTATTCCCGGCGTCTGTCACGCTGTCGCAATTACGGGGGTCTAATATGGATTATTTGAAAGCATTTTTAATCGGTGGTATCCTATGTACAATCGGTCAAATTCTGATAGATAGAACAAAATTGACACCAGCCAGGATCCTTGTAGCATATGTAGTGATCGGTGTGATCTTAGGTGGACTTCATATTTATGAGCCGCTTATTGACTTTGCAGGGGCAGGAGCAACCGTTCCACTAACCGGATTTGGAAACAGCCTCGCAAAAGGTGTCCGGGAAGCGATAGATGAAAAAGGTTTCCTTGGTATCTTTATCGGCGGTCTGAAAGCTACAGCCGGCGGCATTACCTCTGCGATCGTTGCCGGACTTCTTTCCAGCTGTTTATTTAGGGCGAAGGATAAATCTTAGATTCTCGGGCATAGTAATACCACGGCTTTGCCGAATATATTTGGAGGATACGTGTTATGGAAAACCAGAACAAGAATCAGAACCAGAACAATAATCAAAACAGAAATCAGAACAACCAGAACAGCAACCAGAACAACAATCAGAATAACCGCTAAACGATATCCGCCGAACAGAATCTGTTCGGCGGATCAATTATAATACTTCTATCTCCTTACCAATGCTGAAAAAATACAGCACAGAACGTTTGATTGGCATTTGATAAATTCGAGCCATTGCATCTGCATAGGCAGAAATCTGCGGAATGTATCCCTCAGCAACGGACGCTACTGATTCCTCGGTCACACGGTCCGTCTTGAAATCTATGATCGTGATACCGTCAGGCTCAATGATCGCACAGTCAACAACGCCCTGCAGCAGGATCTTTTCGTCACATAGATCTATGTCCCAGCGGGACGCATCTGCAAGGATCGAGAACTTAAACTCTCTGAGTACATTCTTGCTTCCATATAGCTTTCTGCCTAATGGTGTCTGGAAAAAACGCAGAATCTCATCGCTGCGAATCATGGAAAGCTCATCACTATGGATGCGTCCATGGTCACAGAGCTCCTGCAGCGCTCCTTCCAGCATTTGGGCAGTCGGCTCGGTATCAAATCTAAGATATTGGAGCACTTTGTGGGTTGCTGAGCCTGCAAATAAGGAATCCTTGCTCTTTTTCGCAAAGGACGGTTTCCTATCAAAATTGGCTTTAATAGGCTCCCTTGTGTTCTGCGCCGCCTCTTGGTCCTTCACTCTTCCCTTCAGCTGTGTTGCCGTTTGCTTGGAAGGATATACTGTCGACTTCTCAAAAGGATAGGTAAAAGAAAGTGTACGTTCCAGCCTTCTGTATGCTTCCTCAGTAAGAGTTTCCTTATCTGCAGGCTGCAATGTTTCCTCGGCAACAACAGAAGAATTACCGGAAACAACACGGATCTTCCAGGGGATCGTGTCTGTTCGAACCACAGCTGGACGTCCACCAATAGCGAACAACTCACCTGCTTCAATTCGATCCATTGCTGTATGCAAGACCCACTGTCCCATAGAGGACACGCTGCATGACATCAACAGGCCACCGGACATATCCGTGCGAAGCGCATAATTTGACAATGCACGCTCTAAGTAACGCGATGCATATGTCATAATGAGCCGATCCTTCGCACGGGTCATTGCTACATAAAGTACACACATTTCTTCTGATAGGCTGTCAGAGGCCTTTTTGACCATAATGGCCCGCTTCGCAAGTGAAGGATAGCGCAGGCGATTTTTCGTATCCACAAAGGTAACACCCAAGCCCTGCTCCTTATCGCATAAAACCTCCTGCTTCAAATCATCGTGATTGAATCCCTTGGCAAGCGCACAAAGAAATACGACTGGGTACTCAAGTCCTTTAGACTTATGAATGCTAAGGATCGTTACCTTTCCGTCCGCTTTTTCGGCAGACTTATTCGCAATCCCCCGGTCGTCCAATGCATCGAGATAGGAGAGGAAGCCTCGGACATCTCGATGACCGATTCGTTCCGCCTGAGCTGCTATCTGCATAAAGGCTTCTGTCGTACCTGTATTACCATTACAGGCTGCGAAGATGCTATCTGCATTGGTATGATATAAAATATGCTCCAGTAGCTCCGTGACCGTTTTATCCCTTGCAATATCTCGCAATTTCATTAAGGTTTCATAGAACTTGATTGCTTTTGGTTGCTCAGAATCAGAAAGCAACGAGAAAATCGGGCAGCCAATGTTACCTTTTCGCATTTCGGCGAGCGCATCCGCAGTAAAGGCAAATACGCGGCTCATCATAACTGCGACAAGTGGTATATCCTGAAGCGGGTTGTCAATGACCTGCAAAAGCGACCGAAAAAATTGTGTTTCCTCTGCCTGCAGTACATTCTGCTCGCCGTCAAAGGCACATGAGATTCCATATTTTTGGAGCGCATATGCGAACTCACCGCCGACAGATTTGTACGATCTGAGCAGAATTGCAATATCCTCGGGCTTGATTGGTCTACGATCCTTGCCGTCACGAACCAACATACCGCTTTTCAACAATTCGTGAATTTTACCGGCTACAAACGCTGCCTCCTCCGGATAGGTTTCTTTTTCGACCTGCACAGCGTAGAATTCCACCTCGGGACTTTGCGGCGGTGCTTCATCAACACCGTTCAATCTCTCGTCAGCTCCGTATGTAAGCCCTCCGACCTCTGGAGACATACACTTGGTAAACACATCATTGACACCACTGACAACACCGGCGGAGGATCGAAAATTCTTTGTAAGCAGCACTTTTCTCCCCTGCCCGGGCGCGGCCTTTTCTGCAGGCAGATAATCGTGATACTTATTAAGAAACAGATTGGGCTCTGCCAAGCGGAAGCCATAAATGGACTGTTTCACATCACCGACCATAAAACAGTTGTTTCTTTCCTCGGTAAGTGCCGCAAAAATTGCCTCCTGCACAGCGTGGCTATCCTGATATTCATCAACCATTACCTCACGGAAGCGCTTGCCGATCTCATATGCTGTAGCTGTGATTCCAGTGCGCGACTTTCCGTAGAAAAGATCAAGGGTCTTATGCTCAAGATCCGCAAAATCCAATACCCGCCTGCTCTGCTTGCGCTTGCTGTACCGGGCAGCAAATTCCTTTACTAAAGAAACCAATCCACGTACGACGGGTGCGCAGGCACGCAATTCAAACAAAACCTGATCGTTATCATAGGAAAAGATCTTCTGCTTTTTATCAATGGCACTCTTGCAGGCGTTACGAACCGCCTTAATTCTTTCACTTAACTCAGGATCGGCTTTCTTGCCGAAATTCATTTTGCCATAATCAGAAATCAGATGGTCATGAATGGCTTCCCATGTATTACAGCTGCGCAAGACTGTCATTTGTTCTATCGTAGCAAATAACAATATCGACGGCTTTTCCATACCTTCTGATACTGCTGCCAATTCCGCGCAGTTACGCATTGCGGCAATGTGCAGATCCAGCGTATGATGAAGATCTGTAATTAAATATTCACCCCATTGGGTCTGGGATGCATCCGTAATCTGCGCGATCTCACTTTCCTTGACACATTTGTCTAACCAAGCATCCGGATCTGTATGACATCTGGAGTCCTTATATATCTTATAAATTATCTTTAGCAGTCTGCGATCATCACGGCCAAAGCCCTGAGTATCCACGACCGCCCGAAAGTCTCCGTCCTGCTCAATATTGGTATAGCGCTCCTCAAGAAGCCGTTGCAGCACAAGCTCCTGCATTTCTGCACACTCATCCTCCTCGGCAACGCGAAAGTCACCGGGAATATCCAAGCGAAACGCGTTTTCCCGGAGAACGTCAGTACAGAATCCGTGAACAGTGGAGATCTTTGCAAGATACAGCCTTTGAAGCTGCCGCTGAAGATGGCGGTTATTTCCATCCTGAGCGAGCAGATCGTTCAGTTTCTTACTGATCTTCTGTCGCAGCTCAGAGGCTGCAGCCTTGGTATAGGTTATGATCAGAAAATCGTCAATATTGGCAGGCGCAACAGGATCAAGGACATATTGCATCAGTCGTTCAACCAGAACCATTGTCTTGCCGGAACCGGCTGCAGCAGATACCAATAGCTTGCCACCCCGGTCGTATACTGCCGCTTTTTGTTGATCGGTCAACTCAGGCATCTGTACGCACACTCCTCTCTATCCGTTCCCAAAAGTCCGCAGATGACATTGTCGAATAGTCCCTGCGACCTTCCACCTGCTCAGGGCGACAAATCTGATGATAAGGGCAAAATGAACAAGCATTATGATTATTACCGCGTGTATAGGGATTCGCCTCCACATTTCCTGAGGAGATCGTATCGACCATTTGGCTGAGCAGCTGGGTGATATACTTTTCAAGCTGACGGAATTGTTCTCTGCTTGCTACCGCGCCTGTGAGCTTGCCTTCCTTATTCACACGACAGTCAAGCTTTTGGAGCCCTTCCTTTGGCTGCATAGCATTCAGGATATCCAGATCATCCAAAATCAAGCCCTTACGCTTCCACTCATCTACACGCAGCTTCTTTGCTTCTTCTGCCGACAACGCTCCGTCTGTAGCCATCACCGGCGCTCTGGCAGGAAAATACAGCACGCCTGCAGGATATGTGTTTTCGCCTAAAAGCTCCACACCGCCGCGTGCAAGGGCGAATAGATACAGAAGCATCTGCAGACCTACACCATTAAAGACATCACAGTAATCAAAATCCTTCTTACCAGTCTTATAATCGACTACGCGGAAATAATTCCGGCCATCTTTTTTCCATATATCGACCCGATCAACATACCCTTCCAGCTCTGCTTCCAGGGATCTGCTGAAAATAGCGACCGGTGGCATTTTCCCGTCTGCACCGAAATGTACTTCAAAATCCGCGGGAACAAAAGCACAATTATGAAGCTCTTCCCAAAGCTCCTCCACAACCATATCAAGTTCCTGAGAATTTCGGGACAGCAAATAGGAAATTCGTTGAGATTCCAGCTCAGAGAAATGTTTAGAAACATATCTCGCGGAATGTCCTCTTGCGATCTCAAGCGTTTCATGCACAGAAAGCTTTTTGAAACCACCTTTTTCCATTACTTCACGGGCAGTCTCTTCCAAAATATCATGTACATAAGTACCGTACTCCGCAGGGTCGACCGCTACAGGCTTCCTTTCCCGTACACGAAGTCCGTGCTGAAGGAAATAACGCATACGGCACTCTGCCAGACGATCGATCTGCGAAGCAGACAATCTCAGTTTCTCACCGTAGATCCCGCGAATATTCTCATTGGAAACCGTACCGTGATGAAAGGATATACCATCCGCAATTTGATAATAGGCATCTCCCAAGCCAAGCGCCACAGCGGCATACTCCTCTCCCAGCTCTGCGAGATACGCTGCCGTTTCTCTTGGGCTTACACCGGATTGTGCGATATCATCCTCCAACAGACACTCTCCACCTGCCATTTCTGCCAACCGACGGTATACGAAGGAAGGCGTACCGCCGGGGCAAATAGCCGTAACAGACGCTCTAGCACCACAGAACACACCGTAGATCTCTGCAAATTCGGCTTGCAGGCCCTCCATTGCACCTCCGGTCAGTGGCACACCCATTTGACGCAGCGTTGTCCGCTCCCAATCGCTGAGAACACCGGTAGCACCGCTGTAACCAGGCATTTCACCCTCCAGCATACCAAGAACGATCAAATGCTTCTCCTGCTGACAGCGCATTGCACTTACGTTACCTACGGTTACAGCGTCCAACACTGATGGGATCGTGCCTACATCATACTGACTCAGCAATAGCCGTAATAAACGGAAAAAGCCTATATCATCCCAAACCGTCTCGCCAAGCACATCGTGCATCTGTTCCAGAGCAGACAGCAGGACAGCCCAAAGCTGATCAAGTATTTGGGCGCTGCGATTATCACCTTCCAGATCATAGGCAACAGCCGACGCCCGCAAGCGTTTTGCATAGGATGTGTCCTCTAAAAAACTGTATAGCACCTCGATCTGCTGGGATAGCTTTCTTGCTGTACGGAGACCGTCACGCAGCCGGATCAGCGGCTCCATCGCTCTTTTCCGCAGCTCCTCTAAGGTATGTAATTTTGCGGTAGCATGTTCATCCCACGATTTTCCCAAACCACCGGGATGATTGACCCACGGCGTACACCAGCCATTCCCGTCAATGCTCCACAGGAGCACATAATTTTCCAATCGGTCACATTCTGACAGAGAAAGCGGCGACATTGCACTGCGGAAATAGCGCAAGATATCATCCTGTTCAAATCCGCTCAGCACAGCATCGATTGCAAGCAGTAGTGTTTGAATCGCAGGACGATCCAAAACACATTCTTTTCCGGAAAGATAATATGGTATATTGCAGCCACGAAATACGGTACTGATCGCCGTCTTATAGACAGAAGGATTGCTGCAAACAAGACTGATATCACGATATCGAGCACCCTTATGGA
The DNA here is from genome assembly GCA_015067785.1 of Oscillospiraceae bacterium. Classification (GTDB taxonomy): domain Bacteria; phylum Bacillota; class Clostridia; order Oscillospirales; family Oscillospiraceae; genus Faecousia. The sequence goes on along the minus strand of SVLR01000015.1, from coordinate 32,434 downwards.
CAAGTCTTCGAATTTCCTTTGCAGCAAGACGAACTTCTTTATATGGGGTTTCCGCCCGCAAAGCAGCTACTACATCTGCATTGCGCTGCACGATCGCGCCTTGAAATAATCCGTCACAAACGGTCGTAGTTGCAGCACCCGAGGGTGAAACGGTGACGATTTCCATCTGTACACCTGCCCGCTTGGCGATAGCGATCAGAGCCTTAACCGTATCTCCTGCTTTTTGAAACGCCATGTGATTGGATCCGGGAACATCGCAATTATTACTGATCACAACCAGCGGTGACACACAGATCAAATGTCGCAAAATATCCATATGCTGCCGCGTAAAATCAGGGAATCCATCGATGTAGAATGTATGATCCTCACCAAAGCTGCTGTTTTCCAGCTGCTCTAAAAGCCATATCATTTGGTCTCGCGGATCTCTTTTTCCATGAGATGTAATACCGTCATAGGCATCATATAAAAGTGAAAGCTCCAAAAGCTTCTGCGAAAAAGCACCTTCACATCGGTCAGCGGCATTCTTCAGGTCTTTTGGTGTAATGCAGCAGCGCTTAAACTCATCCACCGCATCCACAAGTCCGGTAAGAAACTCTGGCTTTGTTTCAACAGCCGCGTAGGCTTTCAGACTTCCGCGCAGCTGCTGTGCTGCAGATGCCATAGCCACAACTCTGCCCCCGTTATCAAGGCATTCCTCAGGCGCAATATTTGTATACTCAGACACCCGTTGGGTCAGTTGAGTAAAGGATAGTACCTCCGCATAACGGCTTGTCGTGTCTCCGGCAACCGCGCACAGTCGCCGTTCCATATCGTGACTGATCAGCTCCGGGACCATTAGTATTCGGTTTTCTCTTCTGTTGCGTACATCATCGGATAGCTGACCTAAGATCTCATCTCGGTTTGCTACCCAATCTGTACCAAGGATAATTCGGAGCATTGCTTCACCCCATTTCTTTTTCTACATTATACCACACACTTCGAATATTGGTAGTGCAAATTTAATGATTTGCGAGGAATTTCTCCACCTGACCGAATAGGTCAAGCACAAAAAAACGGAACTGATATTTCCCACTTAATCCACCGGTCAGTGAATCTGAAAATCCAGCCCCGGCAGCAGTTTCTGCAAAGCTATTCCCCGCTGCCGGAAGGCATAGTGACGGAAAAACAACACACCACCAGTTTTTACCTTCTGCAGCGCCCAGCTCGATGCGGAGGGACGAATATACACCGGAAGGAAGCGTAAAGGTATCATATTCGCGGATATCAAAAGACTCATTTGTAAGAGTTACACGGACAGCCATATCTGTCCCTTCGGAGCTTAGCAGCTCCGAAGCAACGATTTCCAAGTCAGAAAGATGATCAGAGATCATCCTCCTTGCATCCTTTGCTGATTCGACATTCTCTAAAAGCTGGCATAAGTATTGATTGATAACATCCCGCACACGCAGCTTCTGCGCCTGATCTGCATCGCTGTCAGAATTCGCCACCACATGCAATCTGATCACATCGTTTCGAAGTTGCTTTTTATCACGATAGCAGGAAAGACCATAATACAAGGCAACAAAAAGGATAGATAATAACAAAAAAGAGATCGCTTTTTTCATAAAAAACACCGTCCATACTGAAATAACTCCAGTATAGACGGAAATTGGAAGATTTATACAGGTTTTGCGATATACACCTGAGGATAGTTCTCGCGAAGCATATTGCAGATAACCGCCGCATATTCAAAGCTCTCCACGATCGCAAAAACCGCAGAGCCAGAGCCAGTCATCTGGTAGCCGACTGCGCCGTAGCTGTTAAAAATGGACTTAATGTAGTTGACCTCTAAGTGATCCTCTGTCACGATCGGATCGAAAACATTACAAAGGTTGTCAGCGATCTTCCCAAGATCACCGGCCAGCAGCGCGCTTTCCATTGCCTGCTGATCAGGACGGCGGGCGATGACCTTCTCATCGATCTTTCTGTATAGCTCCGACGTGGAAGAAGAAAAGTCAGGCTTACAGATAACAAAGCAGCAATCCTCCGGCATATCCGGCAGCTTGCGCAAGCGCTCGCCCCGCCCCTCTGCCATTGCTGTTCCGCAAATGGTGCAGAATGGAACATCGCTACCAACCAAAGCACCGAGCTCTGCCAACGCCAAGATCGAGAAGGGATAACCGTAATGACGGTTTAGGGCCCGGAGGACAGCAGCAGCATCTGCACTGCCACCGCCAAGTCCGGCTTCAGAGGGAATTCTCTTAACAATGCGTATTTCAAGACCGTTCGGGTCATTTTTTACTGCATCAAAAAAGACCCTTGCTGCCTTCCAAGCCAAATTGCGGGCATCTGTCGGAATTCCTTCCTTATCGCACAGAAGCCGCCAGGGCTCACCAGTGCCAATGTCCAACTCGATATCATCCCGAATAGAAATCGTCTGCATGATGCTGCGAATGTCGTGATATCCATCATCACGCTTTCCCAGCACATCCAGTGTCAAATTAACTTTTGCAAATGCGCTTTCATATAGTGTTGTCATAACTGCCTCCGTCACTATTTTTCTCTATTATAGCAGAAGAATTTCGATTTTTCAACGCATATTCTCAGCAATCAAAGACATACTAAGCCTATCCAAATGAAAAATGGAGGCGAAAGTATGGACACATTGGCATTGATCCTTTCAATCATCGGTTCTCTTAATTGGGGTCTCGTTGGTCTCTTCCAGTTTGATCTGGTAGCGTGGCTCTTTGGTGGCACTGGGGCGCTGCTTGCGCGCATTATCTACACAGTAATTGCACTTGCAGGTCTTTGGTGTATTACCTCTTTCTTCAGAAAAGATTTTATGCAAGAGGCGCACTAAGCACAATGCGGCAGTACTGCATTTGCAGTACTGCCGCATATTAATAAGATTATTGTGCAGGAGCGGAAATACGAACAACGCATCTAAACTCTTCGCCGTCGTGGGTCGCGGTGAGTACGACTCTGCCTGCTGCTGCACCGGTGACCTTGATACCGTCGATGGTAACAATGTCTTCCTTATCGGCAGCCCACTCTACGGTGATCTTGGTGCCATCAGCATCCTTCAGGTAGAGATTGACATTCTCGCCGACCTTAATGGTCAGATCGTGATCATCCTCAGGACCGTAGGTGTTCCAAAGTGTGTACTTACCGGAGCTAACATTGCCGTTATCCTCTTCCACACCGCCATTGCCGCCGCTGGAGGCTTTGAAGCTGCAGCGAACGATGCACGCAAGCTTCTGACCCTCGTACTCTGCATAGATGGTGGCTGTACCGGGAGCAACTGCTGTGGCAATGCCATTGATAAAAGTAACAACGGAGTCGTTGGAAGAAGTGAAGGTCACAAGGCTTACATCAATGGTGCCATTATAAACCTTCCACTTTTCACCTGCAGCAAAGAGGGTAAAATCTTCGCGGTTCAGGCTGATGGAGGCGTCAGGCTCCGTGGGAGGCTCAGTCTCAGGCTGCATTGTGCACTGGACCTCACAGGTAGCAGTAATATCACCACAGATTACAGTAATAGTGGCATTACCAGGACCGATCGCAACCAATTCACCGACCTCGTCAACTGTGACGACCGTAGGATCGCTGGTGGTAAAGACCAGCCGATCGGTGGTATCGGCAGGTGCGCAAACAGCGGACAGCTGCTTAGTTGCACTAACGGTATCAAACACAACGGTAGTATCAGACAGGGTGATACCTGTGCAGGGCACATTAGGATTCGTGGGAGGCTCTGTGGGAGGAAGCGTAGGCGGAACTGTGGGATCGGGCGTATCACTCCCGGGATTGGACAGGAGCAGTGCAACAAGCACTACGCCAAGGACAACAACGGCTGCAATGATCGCAATGAGCTTAACATTGGGTCCGTTCTTCTTGCTGCTCTTTCTGGATCTCTGTGTGCTGGGCTTACGGCTGGGAGCAGGACGCTCTTCACGCTCAGCACGAGGTGTAACAGTCGTATCCGTCTCAGCTTCAGGCGTATTATAGCGAACACTTCCGCATACAGGACAACGGGAGGATGTTTCAGGATATGCGGCTCCACAAACATCACAAACGATTTTACTCATTGAATTACCCCACTTTCGTTTTATTTTTTACATTATAACATCAATTACAAATGAATACAACTGTTTTTAGAAAATATTTTATAGAATTTTATGATGATACTGCGGCTGTCTCGTGGTGTCCTTATTCCGAAAGCACAATATCTTCAACCTTCCAATAAATACAGCAGGCAACACGATTCAATGGAATTTTCCCTATATAAAGCCTACTATGTGCATATACGACAAAAGGAGGAAGAAGAATTGTCAATACAGTTTTTAGAAAATTATACCCTTGCCGAGCCATCCATCACTCGCTGTGGAACCTGCTGTTATCGGGCAACAGATAAAGAAACCGGCGAAAAGTATGTTGCAAAGGTAATATCCATCCCATTAAAGGCAAATCTGACTGATGCACTCTTACTATCCGGTGCTTACCCGGATTTGGAGAATGTGGACAAATACTACATGGACTGTGCGCGGGAAATATGCCGTCAGGCAGCGATCCTGAATGCCCTTTCTCACAGCAAATATTTCTCTCACATCTCCAACTGCCAAACTGCAAAACGAGCAGACATCGGCTGTGACGTATGCCTGCTCTATCCTTATAGACTGACATTAGCAACCGCCTTCTCAAGACACGACTTGACAGTAGACGCTGCCATAGAACTGGGAATCACGCTTTGCCGCGGCGCACTGCAATGTCGGGAGGCAGGATTTTTATATGCCGGTATTAAGCCGGAAAATATCTATTTAACCAATAAAGGTCACTTCCAAATTGGAGATATTGGCTTTCTCCCCCTTTCAACACTCCCCTATTGCCCTATGCCAGGCGGGTATAATACAGCATATTTTCCGCCGGAATGCCGTGACTGCTTTTCTAAGGTCAGTCCAAACGCAGATGTCTATAGCATAGGCGCCGTGTTATATCAGGCATTACATCACGGCAGACTACCGGACAAGCTAAGTGACCCGCCGGCAAATGCGGACAGAGGAATCTCTGCGATTATACTGTCTGCTTGCGCGACTGTACCGGAAATGCGTTTTTCAACTCCGGCAGAACTGCTTTCTGCATTGGAGGAGTACGACAGTCTTACTGTAAAAAAAGAGTAAAATATATCGATAAAAAGAAAAATAACTATTGCAAAACTGTTTTTGCGGTGATATAATCACACCATCTTATCCGCAGGAGAAGGTCAAATGTCTACAAAATCCGTTGCAACACAGTTTTATTTTGGATACTATTACTTTTATCGCAAAAAGTAATAGCGCTTTGTGTTGCCCGGAATTTTAGAATTTTGCCATTATTTTCAGGTGCTGCACAGACGCTAAGCTGTGCAGCTTATTTTTTTAGGAGTTGATTATATGATTGCAGTACTCAAACACGGCACCACCCCGCAGCAGACCGAGCATTTGGTAAGCTGGCTCAAAAATATGGGTATGGATGTCCATATTTCCGAAGGTAAAGAGGTCACAATCCTCGGTCTTGTTGGTGACACCAGCCGCGTCGATATTGAGCTTCTCAATAGTTTGGAGATCGTCTCCAGCGTAAAGCGGATCTCCGAGCCCTTTAAGCAGGCAAACCGTAAATTCCATCCAACGGATACCGTAGTAGAGGTTGGAAATGTCCGCATAGGCGGTGGCCATTTCGCTATGATCGCCGGTCCCTGCTCAGTAGAATCCCTGGACCAAATTGTTGAAGTTGCAACTGCTGTTAAGAATTCCGGAGCAGATATTCTCCGCGGTGGTGCTTTTAAGCCCCGCACCTCCCCATACGCATTCCAAGGTCTGAAGGATGAAGGCATCCGACTCCTGCTAGAGGCAAAGAAAGCAACCGGACTTCCTATCATCACTGAAATTATGAACATCCGGACCATTGACCTATTTGAAGATGTGGACATAATTCAGGTTGGTGCAAGAAATATGCAGAATTTTGATCTTTTGCAGGAATTAGGTAAAACGAAGAAGCCCATCCTTCTCAAGCGAGGTCTCGCCAATACCCTTCAGGAACTACTGATGAGCGCGGAGTATATTATGAGCGAAGGCAACGAGAACATCATCCTCTGTGAGCGCGGTATCCGCACCTATGAAACCTACACGAGAAATACTCTCGATCTTTCTGCGATCCCGGTCCTTCACGAGCTGACCCACCTGCCGGTCATTGTTGACCCTAGTCACGCTACCGGTCGTGCTGCGCTTGTTTCCTCTATGGCCGCCGCAGCCGCTGCAGCAGGAGCTGACGGAATTATGGTTGAGGTCCACAATAACCCCGCCTGCGCTCTCTGTGACGGGGCACAGTCCCTGACTCCGGCACAATTCGACGAAGTGAACCGCCGTGTCCGCAAAATTCGCGAGGTAATCTTATGAATGTCGGTATTCTCGGTCTCGGTCTGATCGGCGGTTCTCTTGCACGGGCATACGCGAAAGCGGGGCACACTGTCTTTGCTGCCGAAAAAGATCCCTCCATTTTGGATTTTGCAACACTTGCAGGTGTAGTTCACCATCCTTTAACAGACGAAAACATCACGAACTGTGATCTGATACTTCTGGCGATTTTCACTGGCGGTTCTATCGCCTGGCTGGAAGAAAACGCATGCCTTATCTGTCCGGATGCACTCGTGATTGACTGCTGCGGTGTAAAGGAGACAATATGCAGCCGGGGTTTCCCCTTGGCCGACCGCTACGGTTTTACCTTTGTAGGCGGTCACCCCATGGCAGGCTCCCATTTTTCAGGCTTTAAGTATAGCCGGTCTAATTTGTTTCAGGGTGCGCCAATGGTCCTTGTACCGCCCCGCTACGATGATCCGGAGCTTCTGAGCCGCATAAAAAATGCGCTCGCCCCCTGTGGGTTTGGAAGCTTTTCCGTTACCACCGCCAGGGAGCACGACAAGATGATCGCCTTTACTTCTCAGATGCCTCACATCGTAAGCAACGCCTACATTAAGTCACCCACAGCAACTGCACATAAAGGTTTCTCCGCCGGCAGTTACAAGGATTTGACCCGCGTTGCCTGGCTCAATCCAAATATGTGGGCAGAGTTATTTTTATCCAATCGCGAAAATGTACTTTCTGAGCTGAGCATCTACATTGACAGTCTCTCAAAATACCGGGATGCCATCGATCACGGTGACGAAGATGCCTTGATTTCTCTATTGGAGGAAGGCCGCAGAAGAAAAGAGGAGGTAGACGGATGAGAACCGTTACAGTAAATGCATCCAAACACTACTGTGTTCATATCTGTAGTCACCTCCTGCCAAGGTTAGGGGAATATATCACTGAGGTTCATCCAACTTGTAAGGTTGCAATTGTCAGTGACAGCAATATATGGCCAATATACGGCGCACAAGCAGTACAGTCTCTTCAAGATGCTGGATATACTGTCACTTATTATGTTCTCCCGGCAGGCGAGGAAAGTAAAAATTCGGAGCAATACATCTCTATTCTGAACTTTCTTGCCGAAAACGCGATCACCCGAAGCGATATGCTGATCGCGCTTGGTGGCGGTGTGGTAGGTGATATAACCGGGTTTGCTGCTGCCACCTATCTGCGTGGTATCTCCTATGTTCAAATTCCTACTTCCCTGCTGGCCATGGTGGATTCCTCGGTCGGTGGCAAAACAGCCATTGACCTTCCTGCCGGTAAGAACCTGGCAGGTGCCTTTTATCAGCCGGAACTGGTGCTTTGTGACATTTCGACCCTTAATACACTGCCAGAAGCCGTCTTTATTGATGGCTGCGCAGAAGTGATCAAGTACGGCATTCTGTTTGACAAGGACTTATTCCATCACTTGACTGAAAACGGTCTTAGCTTTGACCGGGAATATGTGATCTCCCGCTGCATCTCTCTCAAAGCCAATGTTGTCTGTGCCGACGAATTTGACAGAGGTATTCGTCAGCAATTAAACTTAGGGCACACCATTGGGCACAGCATCGAAAAACTCAGCAATTTTACCGTTTCCCACGGCCGTGCGGTTGCGATCGGTATGGCTGTTATCGCAAAAGCAAGCGCAAATTTGAACCTCTGCGGGCAAGACTTGTACGAAGGTATTTCCGTATTATTGCAACAATTTTCCTTGCCGGTTCACACCGATCTGTCTGCAACAGCGCTTGCATCCGGTGCCCTTTCCGACAAAAAGCGGTCGGGAAATACAATACAGCTTGTTTTACCTCACAGCATCGGCGATTGCTTCCTGTATCCCATTTCGGTAAATGAATTATCTTCCTTTATAGAGAAAGGCTTATAATATGGATATTACCATCCAACCGGGCAAGCTCAGCGGTACCGTCCGGATCATCCCATCTAAATCTCAAGCACATCGGCTTCTTATCTGTGCAGCTTTTGCAGATGGCCCTACAGAAATTATCTGCCCTGAAATCAATGAAGATATTTCTGCAACTGCTGATTGCCTGAATGCATTAGGTGCACAAATAACCAAAACGACTGAAGGATACCGTGTTATCCCCATCCTAAGCGCACCTGAGCAAGCAGTTTTGAACTGCCGCGAAAGCGGATCCACGCTTCGATTTATGTTGCCGGTTGTCGGAGCACTTGGTGTGAATGCACAGTTCCGTATGGCCGGACGACTGCCTGAACGCCCGCTTTCCCCCTTGAAAGAAGAGATGGAGCGTATGGGCTGTGTAATCACCCATCCCGAAAGAAACATACTCAGATGTTCAGGAAAGCTCCGCCCCGGTGCCTATCAAATTGACGGCGGTGTTTCCAGTCAGTTCATTTCTGGGCTGCTGTTTGCACTCGTATTGCTCAACGAGCCTTGCACATTGACCGTCACCGGTAAGATAGAGTCTGGGCCATATATCCGTCTTACGGAGGATGCACTTTGCAGCTTTGGCGCGAATATCACGAATGGAAATATACCTCCTTCCCTGCCCTTGAAATCTCCAGGGAAGCTGTCTGTGGAGGGGGATTGGAGCAATGCTGCGTTTTTCTATGCCGCCAATGCATTAGGTAGCAGCATTTCCATAGACGGACTCCGGCAGGACTCAGCGCAGGGTGACCGTATCTGCAAGGATATTCTTGCAGAACACGGTCCACTGTATATTGACGCTACGGACATTCCTGACCTGGTTCCCATCCTTAGTGTTGCTGCTGCAAGAAACGGCGGTAAATTTACCGGTGTTCGAAGACTGAGACTGAAAGAATCCGACCGGATCGCATCCACGCTTTCCATGCTTTCATCATTTGGCATTCGTGCAGAAGCCAGCGAAGATACGCTGACTGTCTACCCCGGAAAATTCCAAAGCTGCACGATCCAGTCGCAAAAAGATCACCGTATAGCAATGGCTGCTGCCATCGGCGCAACCATTGCGGACGGTCCTGTAACCATTCTGGACGCTCAATGTGTTTCCAAATCTTATCCCGCTTTTTGGGACATCTATAAGCACTTAGGAGGTAACTATGAGCAGCACATACGGTGAAAACCTAAAGCTTTCCATCTTTGGCCAATCTCACGGCGCAGCCATTGGAATGACCCTTGACGGAATTCCTGCGGGTCTGCCTGTAGATCCTGCGGCGCTGAATCAGTTTCTTTCACGCCGCGCACCGGGCCAGGGCGCATATACCACAGCAAGAAAAGAAGTTGATCTGCCTGATTTTCTCTCCGGGATCGTAAACAACCATACCTGCGGCGCACCCATAGCCGCAATCATCCGCAATGAGAATACCCGTTCCGGTGACTATAATAATCTTATGGACTGTCCCCGTCCCGGTCACGCGGATTACACCGCACAGGTTAAATACAAAGGTTATCAGGACATTGCCGGCGGCGGTCATTTTTCCGGTCGCTTAACTGCTCCTCTCTGTATCGCCGGCGGTCTTTGCAAGCAATGGCTGGAGGCTACGGGAATTACCGTTCAGGCCCACATCTCCGTCCTCGGTGGCATAGCCGATGAGCCTCTGTTTCAAGACCCCACAAGCCAAGCTGTATTGTCCCTGTGTGACGATTTTCCTGTGCTGAACAAGGAAGCCGGTGACCGGATGAAGCAGGCAATCGCCGAAGCAAAGGCGGATGGTGACAGCCTTGGCGGCATCATTGAATGCATCGTCACTGGGCTTCCGGCAGGCTGGGGCGACCCTATGTTCGGCGGTATGGAAAGCAGAATTGCTTCTATCGTCTACGGCATACCTGCCGTCAAAGGTATTGATTTTGGATCGGGCTTTAGCGGCAGCTATATGCGCGGCAGTGAGAATAACGATGCATATTGCATTGACGACGGAAAAATTGTAACCGTAACCAATAATGCAGGCGGCATTTTGGGCGGCATTACAAACGGTATGCCACTCATTTTTACTACCGCAATCAAGCCAACGCCCTCTATTTCGAAACTGCAGCAGAGCGTTTCACTCTCTGCAATGACTACACAAGAACTGCAGGTAAGAGGACGCCACGATCCCTGTATCGTCCCCCGTGCTGTCCCGGTGATTGAAGCAGCTGCCGCGATTGCTATATACGACGCCTATCTTGCAAGCAGAAAGGATGCTTAGGTATGGATATAAATGAATTACGAGACCAGATCGACAACATTGATGAGCAACTCGTCCAGCTTTTTTTGGAGCGGATGAATGTTGCACAAATGATAGGTGCCTACAAGAAAGAAAACGGTCTTCCCATATTTGATCCCGGTCGCGAGCGCGCCAAGCTTCAGGATGTAGCTGAAAAAGCCGGTCCCGATATGGCGCAGTACACGCGGGTACTATATGCCATGCTTTTTGAATTGAGCCGCGGTCACCAAAGTCGCACCACCACCCATTTAACGAAGCTCAACGAATCCATCACAGCTTCTATTGATGCGACACCTAAGCTGTTCCCACAGGCACCAATGGTTGCTTGCCAGGGTGTAGAAGGCGCTTATTCTCAGATCGCATGCGAGAAGATTTTCAAGTCTCCCTCGATTATGTATTTTAAGAATTTCGACGGGGTGTTTCACGCCATTGAGCAGGGTCTGTGTCAATACGGAATCCTGCCCATCGAAAACTCCACCGCCGGCTCTGTGAAGAAAGTCTACGACCTGATGATCCATCACAATTTCTCCATTGTCCGATCCTTCCGACTGAAAATCGATCACAGCTTACTGGCAAAGCCAGGTACGAAAATGGAAGACATCCGCGAAATCTATTCCCATGAGCAGGCCATCAATCAATGTTCAGACTTCCTCAAGAAATTCCCAAACGCAAATATCATCCCCGTCGAAAACACAGCGGTAGCTGCCAAAATGGTGACAGATGCTAATCGAACGGATATTGCTGCGCTGTCCAGCCGAAACTGCGAGGCGCTTTACGGTCTTATCTGCCTTGCACCCAATGTACAGGACGAGGGTAACAACCGTACGCGCTTTATTTGCATCAGCAAAAACTTAGAAATCTACCCCGGCGCAGACAAGACAAGCATTATGATGATCCTGCACCATAAGCCCGGTGCACTCTATAAGGTCCTGGCGCGGATGTATGTCCTCGGCATCAATGTCATCAAGCTGGAATCGCGGCCCATTCCGGACCGAGACTTTGAGTTTATGTTCTACTTTGATCTGGAAACATCCATATACTCTGACGAATTTGTGCAGCTTATTTGCGAACTGGACGATCTTTGCGAGGAATTTAAGTATTTAGGCAGCTACAGCGAGGTGGTATGATGAACTGCGGATTACTCGGCAGACACCTGACCCACAGCTATTCCCCGCAGATCCATAGACAGCTCGGCAATTACCGCTACGATTTATTGGAGGTCGAGCCGGACAAGCTTGCCGGATTTCTGCAAAAAAAAGATTTTGACGGGCTCAATGTAACGATTCCATATAAAAAAGAAGTTATTGGCTATTGCGATGACCTTTCTCCCCAAGCGGCGCTGCTTGGGGCGGTGAATACCATTGTAAAAACTGCTGACGGGCGTTTGATCGGCCATAATACAGACTATTTTGGCTTTGCGGCAATGCTGACGGCGTCCGGTCTATCCGTTGCGGGCAAGAAGGTACTTGTGCTGGGCAGCGGTGGTGCATCCGCTACTGTTACTGCAGTTCTAAATGGGAATCATGCGAAGGTAGTTGTGATCTCGCGCCATGGCGAAAATCATTACGGAAATCTCCATTTACACAGCGATGCGTCTGTGATCGTAAACTGCACTCCTGTCGGAATGTATCCGGATAATGGCGCATCCCCCGTTGATCTGTCTCTGTTTCCAAATTTAGAGGGCGTTTTGGATCTCATCTACAACCCCGCCCGTACCGCACTTCTTCTTGATGCCGAAAGGCGAGGAATCATCTCACGAAACGGTCTATATATGTTAGTCGCACAAGCAAAGGAAAGCGCCGAGTGGTTTACAGGAAGGAAAATCCCGGACGACAGAATTAGAGAGATCTACGAGAAGCTGAAAGCAGATATGGAAAACATCGTACTTATTGGTATGCCCGGCTGTGGTAAATCCACTGTTGGCCGTTTGCTTTCTAAAACACTTAATCGGGAGTTTATAGATACCGACCGCCTAATTGTGGAGAAAACCGGTATATCGATTCCGGAGATCTTCGCATCCATAGGCGAAAAAGGCTTTCGCAGATTGGAAACTGAAGTTCTTACCGATACTTCAAAACAGTCAGGGGTTATTATCGCCACAGGCGGAGGGTGTGTTACAAGACCGGAAAACTATCCGCTTCTCCACCAAAACAGCAAAATTGTTTGGCTTAAGCGCGATATCTCCCTTCTCCCCACCGACGGTCGTCCCCTGTCTCAAGCGCAACGGATAGATGCTATGTATCAGGTGCGTGCACCTCTTTATGAAGCATTTGCTGACATAATAATAGATAATGACACTACACCGGAAGCAGCCGTAAATTCTATCCTTGGAGGACAAAAATGAAGCTACTTGTTATCAACGGACCTAATCTTAATATGCTTGGCATCCGGGAGCCGAACATTTATGGAAAACAGACCTTTTTCGATCTACTCGCCCTTTTGGAAAGCACTGCAAAGGAGTTAGCCATAACAATAGACCAGTTCCAGTCCAATCACGAAGGTGCGATCGTCGATAAGATCCAGCAGGCATACGGTGTATATCACGGGATCGTAATCAATCCTGCCGCCTATACCCACACCTCCGTAGCAATTCTTGATGCCCTGAAAGCTGTGGCAATTCCTGCCGTTGAGGTGCATATTTCCGATGTGGATTCCCGGGAGGATTTCCGTAAATTCTCCTATCCCGGCCTCTACTGTGAAAAAACGATCAAAGGACAAGGGCTCGACGGCTACAGACAGGCAATTATTTATCTAAAGGAAAAGTATGCATAAGAAAAGACGCTGTGGTTTTCACAGCGTCTTTTTATCATAGATATAGGTGTTGCAGAGATCATTCGTAGTACCATCAGCATAAACCGCATAAGGCAATATCGCTCGGAAACCGCAGGATAAATGCACTTTTTGGGAGGATATATTTCGTTTGCTGATATGGGAATATACAGGCAAACGCTTTGTCTCCTCCATATAAGTAAGCAGTTCACGAACCAATCGTTTCGCATATCCCCGGTTGCGGTAACCAGGTTTTGTTTCCAAGGCCGCCAGTAACCAACCGTCCTGATACGGTTCAATGCGAAGGGCAGATACCAATTCCCCATCCTGCCGCCAGAGTACATAGAAGGAGTCCTCCTGCAGGAAAAAGCATTTTAGATAAGCATAAAAGTCCTGCTCTGCCTCCAAAAGCTGCAAATTGGCAGAAAGATCAGGATAACGCTCCGCTCCGTTATCCCGGTTCCCTTCCTCATAAACTGACATTAACTCCCCGAAAGGAAGCTCTGGCAGAGACCTAATAACCTCAACCATCGTATCACCTCAAAGGGTTTCACCGAGGATGGATTTGGTAGCATAGGCATTCAGTTCCATACCGGCAGTATTTCCGGTGAGGTATTCATAATAAGCCTGCGCGCCGATCATTGCTGCATTGTCACCGCAAAGGGACAGCGGAGGCAAATAGACCTCAGTTCCCAGATCCTGCGCCATACGGGTAATGTCGCGGCGGATACGGGAATTGGCGGCAACGCCGCCGGCAACAGCCAGCCTCCGTCTCCCGGTTTTTTCCAACGCCAAACGGACCCGAGGCACCAGCATATCCGATACCGCCCCGGAAAAGGATGCACAAAGGCTGGGAATATCTATGGTCTCCCCTATCTGCTCCGCGTGATGAATTAGATTTAGTGCAGCAGTTTTGAGTCCTGAAAAGCTCATATCAAAGGGATTTTGACCCGGGTGGGGACGCGGAAGCATATATTTCGTCTCATCACCGCGTGTTGCGGCTTTATCTAATGCCGCACCGCCGGGATAAGGCATCCCCAGCACTCTTGCGACCTTATCAAAGCATTCACCTGCCGCGTCATCCAGCGTGGTACCTAATATCTCCATATCCGTATAGTCCCGGACATCCACGATCATCGTATGGCCACCGGAGACCACAAGACACAAAAAGGGTGGCTTCAGCTCCGGAAATGCAAGATAATTGGCGGCAATGTGCCCCCGGATATGGTGCACCGGAATAAGCGGCTTCCCCAGTGCCAACGCTACGCTCTTAGCAAAATTTACACCAACCAGCACAGTGCCGATCAGTCCGGGTGCATAGGTAACAGCAACTGCATCGATATCCTTCCGTTCCATTTTTGCTTCCACTAAAGCACAATCTGCAAGGTTGTAAATGGCCTCGATATGCTTACGGGAAGCGATCTCCGGGACCACACCGCCGTAGATGCGGTGCAGCTCCACTTGCGAGGAGATGCAGTCAGTTAGAATTGTACGCCCGTCTTGTACGATCGCAACTGCAGTCTCATCACAGGAGGATTCGATTGCAAGAATATTCATAGCTGCCACTCCTTTCTGAGGATGAATGCGTCCTCTTTTGGCTTTTGATAATAATTCGGCCGTCTTCCCACTGTCTTGAAGCCAAGACCTTCATAAAGGGAAACAGCCGGTAAATTTGAAACACGGACCTCAAGGGTAAGGCTGCGCACAGCCCGCTCCTGCAGTCTTTTGAGAAGCTGCTTCACCAATGCTTTTCCGATTCCGTTTCGCCTATATTTTTCTTCTACCGCTAAGTTCATCATATCCGCTTCATCCGGCACGATCTGCGCGCCTATATAGCCGATGACCCTCTCTCCATCCAGCGCAACAAGCCACAAAGAAAGTGGGTTTGATAGCTCAGAGGTAAGCACATTCTCGCTCCATGGCAGGGAAAAATTCTCCCGTTCCAAGCCGGCAACTGCCGGAATGTGCGCCAAATTCATTTCTTCGTAACAAATCATTTTGCTTCAAACCAGCTCTTTCCCCATTTTGCCTCTGCGATCAGCGGTACTTTCAGGCTTGCAACATCTTCCATTTCGCGGCTTACGAGTACAGCGACCTCTTCCGCGATCTCCTCCGGACACTCCACGATCAATTCGTCGTGGACCTGTAAAAGCAGCTGTGCATCTGGGAATTTGTCGCGGAGTGCAGCGTCAACCCGAATCATCGCCAGCTTCATAATATCCGCAGCTGTGCCTTGGATGGGAGCATTCAGCGCAATTCGCTCCCCTGCCTGCCGTAAGTTATAATTGGAATTCTTCAGCTCCGGAATATAGCGCCGTCTGCCGTAAAGGGTCGTAGTATAGCCACAATTTCTTGCGTCCTCCACCACATTTTTCATAAACGCATGGACGCCTTTGTAGTTTTCCAGATAGCTGTCAATATACCGTTTTGCTTCATAGCGGCTGACGCCAATATCCTCGGAAAGGGAGAACTCGCTGATGCCGTACACAATGCCGAAATTGACCGCCTTTGCATGTCTGCGCTGCAAAGCTGTAACATTTTCCGGTGTAACCCCAAAGACCTGAGCGGCAGTTGCTGTGTGGATATCCGCACCGCTGATAAATGCATTCTGCATTACGGAGTCCTCAGCGATATGAGCAAGGACACGCAGCTCGATCTGACTGTAGTCCGCATCCACCAGCACGCATCCGGGTCTTGGTATAAACATCTTACGAATCTCTGCGCCCAAGTCGTTACGAACAGGGATATTCTGCAAATTAGGGTCTGTGGAGGAAAGCCGTCCGGTCGCTGTGACCATATTTTGGAAGGTCGTCCGGATTCGGCCATCTTCGTCAATCACCTTCAGCAGACCTTCGGCATAGGTGGAGTTCAGCTTCGTCAGCATCCGATAATCCATAATTGCAGGAATAATAGGATGCTTGTCCTTTAGTTTTTCCAAAACATCTGCGTTGGTAGAATAACCGGTCTTTGTCTTCTTGATGGGCGGTAACTGAAGCTTCTCAAAGAGCAATTCTCCAAGCTGCTTGGTTGAATTGATATTGAATGGCTCACCGGAGTAGCCAAATATCAACTGTTCACAATCAGCAATCCGCGCAGACAGCATTGTACCAAACTGGGAAAGCTGATTCTTGTCAATGGCAATTCCTGCCTTTTCCATTCGGTACAGCACATCGCAAAGCGGCAACTCAATCTCCTCATAAAGCTTAGCCATACCGTCCTTCTCAAGCTGTATGCCAAGTATTGGTGCAAGATGCCAAACCGCCTCTGCGCAAGCGGCGGCATCACCGTCTTTTACTGTAATACCAAGATAGTTGGTGGCCAATTTGGAAACCGGATAATCCGATTGGGAGGGGTTCAGATCGTAAGCGGCAAGGGCTGTATCAAAGACAACTCTACCAAAAGGCAGCCCAAGGGAGTCTAACTGATGGTGCAAGCCCTTGGTGTCGTGGCAGACGCAGCAGCCGGAAGAAATGACGTCAGATATAAACATAGCCTCCATAGGCGTAACTGTACAAACACCCTTTTCCCAAGCAAGACCAATTGAACCGTCAGGCGCAATGTAGATAGCATACTTCTCGCACTTTTCCGGTAATTGTGTCGTTTCCGGTAATTTATCGAAACTGACGACCGGCTTAATCGCTTCAGTTTCTGCGCCCCGCAGACCGTATTTATCGATCAGCTTTACAAATTCCAGCTGTACAAAGAGTTTATACAGCGCACTGCGGTTATAGGGCTTCACGACCGCATCCGTCGGTGTAAAGTCAATAGGCGCATTCTTTTGAATCGTGGCAAGCTCATAAGAAAGGTATGCGCTGTCTTTCCCATTTTCCAGCTTCTCTCTCAGCTTAGGACGGATGGAAGGGTCCGTGAGATTTTCATAAACCCCGTCCAGCGTTCCGTATTTCAACAATAACTCAGTTGCTGTCTTAGGACCGACACCGGCAACGCCGGGAATATTATCGGAGCTATCCCCCATCAACGCCTTGAGATCTACCATATGAATAGGATCAAAGCCGTACTCTTGACGGAACAACGCCGTGTCGTAGAGGGTAGCCGTTGTCTGTCCGGGACGCGAAATGACCAGCTTCACATGCACATTTTCATCGATCAGCTGCAGGCTGTCCCGGTCTCCGGTGACAATTACACATTCCCAGCCGTTGGCGCTGCACACACGACCGACCGTGCCGACCACATCATCCGCTTCCCACCCTTGGCACTCGTAAATAGGGATATTCATTGCACGCAGCACCTGCTTCATAATGGGCATTTGCTGCGCGAGTTCGTCGGGCATAGCATGACGGGTCGCCTTATAGCCATCGTACTTTTTGTGACGGAAGGTAGGGCCATGGAGGTCAAATGCCACACAGACTGCGTCCGGCTGTTCCTCTTTCTCATTCTTTTCGAGAATGTTCAGAAAACCGTAGATGGCATTGGTAAACAGACCTTCCCGGGTAGTCAGGGGTTTGACACCGTAGAACGCTCGGTTTATGACGCTGTTTCCATCTAAAATCAAAAGCTTCATACTTTTCTCCATTTTGTGCCTTGGGGCGTATCGATGATCTCGATACCGCGAGCTTTCAGTTCATCACGAATACGGTCGGCCTCTGCAAAATTCTTTGCTTTCTTAGCCTGCGTTCTTGCCCCGACCAGTGCATCGATCTCAGGATCTGCAGATGCAGCGGCTTCCTCTGCCTCTTTCTTGCGGAGTGCTTCTGCAGCTTCTAAAAGGTTCAGGCTGAGGACCCGGTCAAAATCCGCAATGGCAGTAAGCTTTGTGGCGTCGGTGGTCTTTGCTTTCAGCGTATCATACACAGCCGTAATTGCCAAAGAGGTGTTCAAGTCACCGTTCAGCGCCCCAGTAAACCTGTCCTTCATTATCTTCAAGGCTTCTTCGTCCACATCGCCACCGTCTTTAAGGGTTGCAATCTTTGCAACAAGCTTCTGGTAAGCCACCACGGCGTTATCCAAATTCTCCCAGGAAAATACAAGGTTGCGCCGATAATGGCTCTGGAGGCAGAACAGACGGTATGCCATAGGGTCATAGCCCTTCTGCTCCAGAAGACTGACAGTCAAAAACTCGCCCTTAGATTTGGACATCTTACCGGTGTCGGTATTCAGGTGGTGAACATGGAACCAGTAGTTGCACCACTTATGTCCTAAATAGCTTTCAGACTGGGCGATCTCATTGGTATGGTGCGGGAATGCATTGTCGATACCGCCGGCGTGAATATCCAAGTCCTCACCCAGATACTTCATTGAGATGCCTGAGCACTCAATGTGCCAGCCGGGATAGCCAACACCCCATGGAGAATCCCACTTCAGCGCCTGATCCTCAAATTTGCTCTTGGTAAACCACAAAACAAAGTCGTTTCGATTTTTCTTGTTGGTATCTTCCTCGACACCCTCACGAACACCGACAGCGAGGTCTTCCTCATCGTGGTCATTAAATACATAGTAATTCTCCAGCCTGGAGGTATCAAAATAAACATTTCCACCTGCCACATAAGCAAAGCCCTTTTCCAATAAGCCCTCCACGATCTGAATAAATTCTGCAATGCAACCGGTGGCAGGCTGTACCACCTCAGGCACCTTGATATTCAGCTTCTTGCAGTCTGCAAAGAAGGCATTTGTATAGAATTGCGCGATCTCCATAACGGACTTATTCTCACGCTTTGCACCCTTGAGCATCTTATCCTCGCCGGTATCTGCATCAGAGGCAAGATGTCCAACATCTGTAATATTCATGACACGCAGCACATTGTAGCCGAGGTAGCGCAGGCTCTTTTCCAGCACATCCTCCATAATATAGGTGCGAAGATTACCGATATGGGCATAGTGGTACACCGTCGGTCCGCATGTGTACATTTTCACAAGATCAGGATTATTGGGAACAAACAGTTCCTTCTTGTGGGAAAGAGAATTGTAAAGATACATAGCATTTACCTCCTAATTATAATTAACAAAAAAGCCTCCTGTGCTACAGCACAAGAGGCGGGTCGTAAAACTCGCGGTTCCACTCTCATTTATCACTCAAATTCTGATCGCTCCCGAATGCACTTTCCCGGAATTACGCCTAAGGGGCTTACAGCCGATGACCCCCACTCTCTAAAGGTTAAGCTTCCGCTACTCTTTTCGATCACAGCGATATTTGCCGTATCATTTTACCATTATATGCCGATAATTGTCAAGCTATTCTTTTGTTTTCTCATAGTCCCTAGTCTCATAGTCCCGAATAAGCCTTACTGCAACGGGCAGGAGGAAAATGATCGCTGTTAGATTTGGAATTGCCATGAGTCCGTTGACCGTGTCCGCAAGAAGCCATATGGTCTGCGTATTCAGCACGGCACCAACTACCACTGTTACCGCCTGCAAAATCACGAAAATCCCCCAGGCCTTTTCTCCAAACAGAAACTGCGCGCATCTCGCGCCATAAAGTCCCCAGCCTAAAATCGTAGCAAACGCAAAGCAACATAGTACTGCAGACAGAACTATTGTCACCCAACCGCCATAGACGGATGCGAAGGCCTGCGCTGTCAGTAAGATACCGATGTCCTCTCCATAAGCGATCGGCACTGCGCTGCATAGAATTACCAAGGCAGTAATCGTGCAAATCACGATTGTGTCAATGAATACCTCTACAATACCCATCAGTCCTTGCTGCACTGGGTGCTCCACATTGGCCGCTGCGTGTGCAATGCCTGCTGTACCCATTCCTGCCTCGTTGGTAAATACACCGCGGGAAGCGCCAATGCGTAGTGTAACAAATGCAGACCCGATCACCCCACCAGTCACCGCGCTTGGCGAAAAAGCGCCACGGAAAATAGAGGTAAATGCAGCCGGGATCATATCAAAACGCAAAACTAAAACACCAATGCCCAAAAAAATATATGCAGCCGACGCAAAGGGTACAAGTGACTCAGCCGCCGCTCCAATTCTCTTCGCACCTCCGAAGAGGAGAATTGCGACCAAAATCGCACAAAGAATACCAATTATAACATTTCCCTCCATAGAGGGTGCATATCCGCAATAAGAAATTGCGCTGTTGAGGCCTCCGATCAGTGTATTGATCTGGGTCGCGTTCCCCACACCGAATGCTGCAATAACGCCGAATAATGCATAAATAACTGCAAGTATCCGGTATTTATGTGGAAGGCCATTTACGATAACATACATCGGTCCACCAATATAGTTCCCGCTGCTGTCCTTAATTCGGTAATGCACAGATAGTATCGCTTCTGCACACTTTGTTATCATTCCAAGGATTCCGCCGATCCAGATCCAAAACACCGCCCCGGGGCCGCCAATGGCGATCGCACCGGCGATGCCTGCAAGATTTCCGGTACCGACAGTAGCCGCCAAGGCAGTGCAAAGAGCCCGAAACGGACTTTCCCCATTGGTTATCTCCGTATTTTTATCACCGCTGAGAAAGCGTTTGAGCGCTTGCGGCAACAGCCGAAATTGGGCAAAGTGCGTAAGCATTGTCAAAATAACGCCAACTCCAACGATCAAGATAAGTGTAGGAATGCCCCACACAACGGCATTAATTTTTCTTATCCACTCCATTATATCCCCCAATAAAAAAGCAGTCCCCCGAAGGAAACTGCTTTTGTGTTATTCCCAAGTTGCCCAGATCTCCGGACAATAGCCCACGGTTACTAATTTTCCGTTACGGACGATGGGTGTCCGCATAAGCGAAGGGTCATCATAGGCCCTGTCCTCTTTTCCACGGGCATCATCCATATATTTCATAATCATTATGGCGTCAGATTTACTGCTCCAATCGATCAGGTTATCGATACCGCCGACACCACGGAGGACTGCATCAAACTCCTTACCGGACAGACCGTAGCGCAGAAGGTCAATGTACTGGTATTTGATCCTTCGCTCTTTGAAATAGCGCTCCGCCTTTTTCGTGTCAAAGCATTTACTTTTTCCAAAAATCTGAATGTTCAATAGATCACCTCCATTAAGCACAAGCCACAGGCTGGAATCAGCGCTCCGGCATCTGCACGGACACCGCCAAACAAGGCAGGAATGCTGTCAATTTCTCGCTCTCCCCTGCCGATCTCCAGTAAAGTCCCCACCATAATGCGTACCATATGGTGCAAAAAGCCATTCCCGGTTACGGTAAAACGGATCTCATCACCGATGCGCTCCACCGTAAATGCAAGAATATACCGTTCTGTGGACTTTTTGGTTTTACTGCCCACACAAAATGCAGAAAAATCGTGTTGTCCAAGAAACAACTGCGCTGCATTACGCATTCTTTCAATGTCCACCGGGCGCGTATCCCGATAAATATACCTTCTGTCAAAAACACAGGGCGAATCACTGTTCCAAACACGATAGCAATAGGTCTTTTCTTTCGCATTCAGCCGGGCGTGGAAGCGCGGGGATGCATTTCTACAAGAGTATACGCCAATGTCCTCCGGTAAATACCGCCGAAGCTGCTCCAAAAGCACATCGCAAGGCATTTCGGAAGCGCAGTGAAAGTTGACGACCTGCTGTTTTGCGTGGGTGCCGGCATCTGTTCTGCCGCTGGCAGAGATCTCGATCTCCTCGCCTAAAATGCGAGACAGTGTTTGTTCTATCTTCCCCTGTATCGTGTTGTCTGAGTTGTTCAGCCTCTGCCAGCCACGGTAACGCGTTCCGTCGTAGCAGATATCAAGCCGAATGTTGCGCATAGTTTCTCAGTTCCTCTCTGGCTTCCCGTTCCGTATCTGCGGAGAACAGAAATAAGCCCTTGTCATTATAAACCTGAATATGTCCGTTTACGTTCCGAATTGCATACATAATAGAGCCTCCTTTTCTTTGTTGGCTTTATTATAATATGCGTTTAGTCCAATAAAACGGACTTATTTTACTTCATATCCGGCTTCGGTAATTGCCTTTTTAATTGCAGTAATATCTGGCATACCGGTCACAGTTACAGACTTATCCTGCAGATCAACAACTGCATCTGTTACGCCGGCAATTCCCTTACACACTTGTTCTACCCGTGCCTTACAGTGCAAGCACATCATACCGTCCACATAAATCTTTGTTTCCATTTGTTTTTCCTCCTGAATATGTGTTATTAAAGTTTGCTTATCCTTAGGGTTAAAAGCACGGAGCCGCAATGCGTTTGTTACTACAAAGACGGAGCTGAGACTCATTGCCGCAGCGCCCAGCATCGGACTGAGCAGCAGACCGAAAAACGGATAGAGTGCACCGGCAGCAATGGGAATACCAAGGCTGTTATAGATAAATGCCCAAAACAGATTCTGCTTAATATTCCGAATTGTTGCCTTGCTGAGGGCAATGCCGTCACATACACCCTGCAGGGAGTTGTTCATCAATACAATATTGGCGGACTCCATTGCGATATCCGTACCGGCGCCAATTGCCATACCAACATCAGCAGTTACCAATGCAGGGGCATCATTGATCCCGTCCCCCACCATCAGCACCCGCCGTTTCTGCTCTTGCAGATTGCGGATCGCCATAGCTTTTTCGCTGGGAACCACGCCGGCTATCACTTCATCAATATGGGCATTTGCTGCGATGGCAGAAGCAGTATTTTTATTGTCTCCCGTGAGCATTACCACGCGAAGACCCATTTTGTGCATTCTCTCTACCGCCTGCACCGAGTCCTCCTTCAGCACATCCGCAACCACGATTGCGCCAAGATATGTGCCATCCTCGACAGCAAAATACAGCGGTGTCTTACCCTGCGATTTGTATTCATCCAACACAGGTACTTTGATCTGATTGCGGATCATCAGCTCTCCATTGCCGCCATAATAAAGCTTACCGTTGATCCTACCGCAAACGCCAAATCCGGGCAAGGTTTGAAACCCAGTCACAGTCGCAGTATCAACGCTGTCAAGCTCCATAATAGCTTTCGCAAAGGGATGCTCAGATGGCGCTTCCAAAGACTGAGCAATTCTAATAAGTGTCTCCTTTTCCACGTCGGAGGGCAAAATATCCGTCACGACAGGTGTACCGCGGGTCAATGTTCCGGTCTTATCCAAGACAACAGTATCTATCTTATGGAGCTGTTCCAAGGCTTCTGCATTCTTAAAGAGAACGCCCAACGATGCGCCACGACCTGTGCCAACCAGGATCGCAACCGGTGTTGCAAGGCCCAGTGCACAAGGACAGGAAATTACCAATACCGCGATCGCACAGTTAAATGCAAAGGAAAGGGTGCCATCCGCAATCAGCCATACAAGAAAAGTAATAAGAGAAATTCCCATTACTACCGGCACAAAGATACCCGCGATCTTATCCGCAAGACGCGCAATGGGCGCTTTTGAGCCACCGGCCTCTTCCACCAAGCGAATGATCTGCGCGAGGGTGGTATCATCGCCTGCCTTGCGACACTCCATATGGCAATACCCCACAGACAGGAATGTTCCGCCAATGAGGGCATCTCCGTCCTTTTTATCCACGGGAATGCTCTCGCCGGTAATTGCACTTTCGTCTACAGTTGCAGAGCCGGAGATCAGTACACCGTCCACCGGGATGCGATTGCCCGCCCGGAGTATGATAACATCCCCGGGAACAATATCTTCTACCGGGACAGTCCTTACATTCCCTCCCACCAGAACTTCTGCGGTCTTTGGTGTCAGGTCCATCAGCTTGCGGATTGCATCACCGGTTTTGCCCTTTGCAATGGATTCCATGTATTTACCGACTGTAATAAGCGTGAGGATCATTGCAGCAGACTCAAAATACAGATTGTTCCGGCAAGCAATAACCTGATCCCAATCACCACGACCAATCGCGTAAGCCATAATCATTAGAGATACAATACCATAAATCAGGGAGGCACCGGAGCCAACTACGATCAGAGAATCCATATTGGGTGCCTTGTGATAGAGGGCTTTGAGGCCTCTGTAGAAATAGCTGCGGTTAAGATAAACAACAGGAAGTGTGAGCAGCAGCTGCGCAAGACCCATCAGCATTGCATTTTCCGTCTCATACTGCCAGCCGTGAATGCCCAGCATATGTCCCATTGTCAGGTACATCAGCGCAACAAGAAATACGGCTGATGCCATAATCCGAAAGAGCATACTCTTATTTACGTCCTGCGGAGGTGCTTCCGCCTTTTTGATGCCTGGGACAGACGCACTGTAACCGGCATTTTCTACTGCCTGAATGATCTGCTGCGTGCAGTCTTCGCTACAAATAACCCGCATTTTTCCTGCTAAAAGATTTACCTCAGCAGAGGTAACTCCCGGAACCGTCCTCGTAACGGTCTCCACCCGTGCAGAACAAGCTGCACAGGTCATGCCCTTCACTTCAAATTTAAGCTCCATTCCATCGCCTCCAATGCTGTCAGGGTTGACATTATGCGCTCCTTATGCTAATATACTACCATAAGAATTCCAAAAAGCAAGTATGCACTTTTTTGTGCGGTACTATCCTTTTTGATAGTAGGTGATATCTATGTTCGAAAGCTCCAGCTGTCCGGTAGAAACCACACTCAGCCTCATCGGCGGTAAATACAAGACGCTGATCCTATGGCATCTCGCCGAAGCAAAAATGCGCTATTCTCAGTTGCAGAAGGCAATTCCAAAGGTAACCCCGAAGATATTGACACAGCAGCTTCGCGAATTGGAATCGGAAGGGCTTGTCCATCGGGAAGTGTTTCCCATTATCCCACCAAAGGTTGAGTATTCGCTGACGAATCTTGGTAAGAGCCTTATGCCAGTTTTGATTGCAATGCGCGATTGGGGTACAAGCTATTTAAGAACCAATAGAGACATTGAGCCTGGCTGCTTTATGGTCCACAGCAATCCAAATTAAAACTTCTAAATTTATAGAGGAGAAAGATATGAAAATTAAGATTATTTCCGATAGCACCTGCGACCTTTCCAAGGAACTTGTTGAGAAATACGACATTACTATTGTGCCTCTGACCGTTATCAAGGACGGGCAGAATTACCGCGATTGTGTGGATATTACTACCGCAGACATCTTCGCCCATGTGGCTGGCGGCGGCAGCCTCTGCTCCACTGCAGCGCTGAACATTGAAGAGTATACCGATATATTCAGTCAATATGCGGGCCAATATGACGGTGTCGTGCATATCAATATCAGCTCCGGCTTCTCCTCCTGCTATCAAAACGCCCGACTGGCAGCGGAGGAATTCGATAATGTTCGCGTTGTTGACTCCAAGAACCTCTCCACCGGTCAGGGTCTTGTTGTACTCCGTGCCTGCGAGCTGGCGCAGACTTGCCAGTCCTTAGATGAGCTGATAGAAAAGCTGGACGAGATCATCCCCAAGGTAGAAGCCAGCTTCCTGCTGGACAGACTGGAATATATGGTCAAGGGCGGCCGTTGCTCCTCTGTTGCTGCATTGGGTGCAAACCTGCTTGGTTTGAAGCCCTGCATTGAGGTCAAGGACGGCAAGATGGCCGTAGTAAAAAAATACCGCGGCAGCTTCAGCAAGTGTCTCGCTACCTATGTAAAAGACCGCTTGGCTAACCGCGACGATCTGAACCGTGACCATCTCTTTGTTACAAGAACACCTGTAACTGACGAGTGTCTGGAGGCAGTCAAGGACGCAGTCAAGGAACACGCTGATTTCGAGAACATCTACTGGACAGAGGCAGGCTGTACCATTTCCTGCCACTGCGGACCCAGCACATTAGGTGTGCTTTTTATTCGGAAATAACATATAATCGCCGGGTCTTCCGGCGATTATTCATCTAAAGAGGTCTTACTATGGACTATTCACTTGTTTTTGACACTGCAATGGAAATCGGTTATCAGCTTGCTATGAGCGGCGCTGAAACCTACCGTATTGAAGAAAGCATCCATCGCATTATGGCTGCTTATGGCGCGAGAGCTGAAGTATTCGCAATTCCAAACAGTATGACGGCAACCGTTACAACGCCAGGCGGCGAGAGCATCACCCGCCTTCGCCGTATTGGTTTCCACGGCAATGATATGGATACCGTGGAGCTCTACAGCAATCTCAGCCGCCGTATCTGCTCTGAGAAGCCCAACCCTGAGATTGCCACGAAATGGCTGCAAGAGACCGCAGCGCGCCGCAGGTGTTACCGACTGCCTATGTTCCTTGTCGGAAATATCGTTGCTTCCATCGGGTTCTGTCTGTTCTTCGGCGGCACGGCTTTGGACTCTCTTGTCGCTGCTCTCTGTGGCCTTGTGGTTGGCCTAATCAGCCATCTCTCTTCAAAACTGCATATTAATAATTTCTTTGCTACGATGGTAACGGCCTTCTCTATGGCGTTATGCGCCTATCTGCTTGGATACCTCGGTATCAATGCAGATGCCGCCATCGTTGCTGCACTTATGATGCTTGTGCCAGGACTGCTGTTTATCAACGCAATTCGTGACATAATTTTTGGGGATATTAACTCCGGGATTAACCGCCTTGTGCAGGTGATCTTAATTGCAGTAGCCATCGGCCTGGGAACCGGCGTTGCACGGTCTCTAAGCTTTTCATTGGTCGGAACGCAACCTGATATCAACGCGCAAAATTATGGACCTATTGTGCAATGCGCTGCTGCATTTATCGGCTGTCTTGGTTTCTGCATTCTGTTTAATATCCACGGCATCGGTACGCTGGTTTGCGCCTTAGGTGGTACACTTTCGTGGGGTGCTTATCTGTTCGCTGTGCACTTGACAGATCCTGTAGTTGGCTATTTATTTGGCACAATTTTTGCTGCTTTTTATTCTGAGGCTATGGCGCGGATCCGCCATTTCCCGGCAATCACATATCTGGTGATTTCCATCTTTCCCCTTCTTCCCGGTGCGGGAATCTACTACACCACCAGCTACCTCGCTGACGGCAATATGGCTGGCTTTATGGCAAAGGGCGCAGAAACCATTTCCGTTGCCGGTCTGATGGCAATTGGAATTCTAACCGTATCCACCATTGTCCGCGGCACAACCGTCTGGAGACAGATGCGACATAAATGACTGTAAAAGCCGTCTCCCAACCGGAGACGGCTTTTCGTATATAATTTACTGGAACAGTCCAACAAAGAACTCAACGATACCCCACAGAAATGCGCCAATGCCGAGAATAAGGGTAATCACAGTGCCAATCACAGCACCGATGGCGTTGATAACGGCTGCGAATACAAATAACAATCCTGCAAGTATTTTTCCGAGAGGACCATTAAGATACTCTGCATCCTCAAAACCAAAAATAGCCTCATTATCCTGAAGAGTATCTCCAAGGGTCTCGGATGACGGCTCTGTTGCTTCTGTATCACCCGTTTCGGCATACACCGTTGTGGGGCCAACATAAACAAACATAGCCAGCAGTAATGAAACGATCAAGAACATAATTAGCATTCTATTTTTCATATGTAATATCTCCTTCCATATTGCAAATTAACGCTTTGCTGATTTCAATATATCATAACAGGATATAAATTGCAATAGTTATTAAGGTAGATAATTCCAGAAACAAAAACAGCTATCCCGGTTGGGATGCTTTTTGGGGGAGCTGTATTCCTGTTGTGGTACCCGTCGAATGTCCTCGGTGTCGGTGTACCTTCGTCCCTCGCCGACCACTGCCACTCGCTCCTCTCCCTCCCTCTGCCACCGGTAGCGGTCGGGACGCTCCCCAAATTTGAACTGGCGGATTTTAATGGATGAGGTCGCCAGTTCAAGATAAAAGCAACAAAAAATCAGCCGCCCCGGATGGGACGACTGATTCTTTGGAGCTGCTAGCCAGATTTGAACTGGCGACCTCATCCTTACCAAGGATGCGCTCTACCGACTGAGCTATAGCAGCATTTCGCACACAGCTTCGCTATTATATCGCAGCGTGCGGAAAATGTCAATACCTATTTTCAAATATTCTTGCTGTTTTTGCAAAATTCTCTGCCCAGCTCGGAAATGCAGAATAAGACATTGGACTGCCGTGAACCGAAAAGCGAAGATAGCAGGAAAATAACATAATCTCCTTCTCAGGTCCCCGAGAGCCGTACTTGTGGTCACCCACCAAGGGGAAACCGCGGGAGCTGAACTGGACACGGATCTGGTGACTGCGTCCGGTATAGAGCCGCACACAAACCAAACTTCTCTCCCCTTCGCTCAATCGCCGGTATGTAAGTCTTGCAGCTTTTACACCTGTACGCTTTCGGTTTACCACATAAACCTTATTCTTGCGGCTATCCTTAAAAAGCAGATCTTCCCAATCTCCGCTTTCCTGCGGACAGCCTTCTACCAACGCAACATATTCCTTTATCATCTCACCGGCTTGTATCTGTCTGGACAGATCTGCTGCTGCAGCTTTGTTCTTCGCGTAGACCATCACTCCACCTACACCTTTATCTAAACGGTGTACAGTGAATATCTCACCACCCAATTCTTGTGGCAGCTCGTGCTCTGCGTCCATTCCTATCGGCTTTATGCAGACTACAATATCCCGATCCTCATATAAAATATCGATCACAGGAAAAATCTCCGTTCCATAGATTCCCGGGCAGGACGACAGATGGCAAGAAAGATCAGCATACCGCCAAGGAGAACCAGCACGATCATCGGATAGAAGGACCACCCGAGAAAATGTATGCTTTCAAAAGTGATGTATGAAAGGAATTCTACTAACGGAATAAATATGCCGAGTGCAATACTCGCACCGCCAAAAATATAAAGTGCAGCCTTGGGAAGATAGCGCAAAAGAACAACGATTGCCGTTACGATAAGTGCAACACCACCTGTTACCGGAAACGCAAAGCTAAGAAACCAGTATCCTTTTGTATAAAGGCTGATATACAGCAGATACAGCCCAATTGCCGCAAAATCGCAGGGCACAAATATTACAGGATTGGGCTTATGAAACCACCACGGAAGTACACACATCACATAACCGACAATGAGACCTCCAATCACATAGCCGGACCAAGTAACACGATCATTAATTTGAAAGTCACACAATAGCGTGATCAGTAAGGGAATGATAAACAGCGTCGTGACTATAATTTTCGCGCCCATCGGGTTAACGCGAGGCTCAGGATATTTTTGGTTGGGATACAGAGGCTCGGCGTCCGCACGGGTCAGCTCCGGGTGATAGGCAACCACACCGCACAGCGGACAGGTCTTTTCTGTATCCGCCAGCTTTACGCCGCAATTTACACAGTACATAGTTATCTCCTTTCTATTGGGGAGAATTGCTTTCGACCTCAACATCCAGACCAAGCCCTTGAAGTACCTTGAAAAAATGGTACTCAAGTTGCGACTCCTGAATGTTGCGGATAAAATTGATGCAGGTAGTGTCACCGTAGGAGATCACACCGCAGTTATAAGGTGCTGAGGATTGGACTCCAAGAATAAAATCGAAGCGATCCACATAAGGCTTCATTTCTTCAGGAAGCTTTACGAGACCAAGATTGGATACGCTCAAGCAGGATTTACGCTCACCAACAGAGTCAAATACCATTTTCATAATCAGGTTCTTGATAAATAGTGGTACCATTCGAATGGCAAGCAAACGCTCAGCGCTGACATTAGTGGCGATCATGCTACTCATAAACTTAGGGTTCACCTCCAACACCATCGTGCTACGGACAACATCACATAGCTCACGGAAGGAATAATGCCCAAGCCGCGGATCGATCTCCGGAGTAGTATAGAGCGCAAAGTTTCGAAGTGTATTACTGGGGAAGAGATTTCGCAAATTCACCGGGAGTTGGACCTTGATCGCCTTGCGCTGCATCGCATTAGGAATATACTGCGCCTGCATATTCTGCAACGCATCCATCATCGCAGCACCGATAAATGTGGTCACCGTTACATTATGCGCCTTTGCTGTCTGTACAAGCTGTGCGGTCCGGAGACGTAAGCAGGTAATATGAATATAGTCGTCCTTCTCAGGTGTTCCACGGACCTGCCAAGCGTCCGTACCTTTACGGCTGGCGGTAACATGACCGGCATACTTTTGGAAACAATCCTCTATCTCAGCTTCTGCCGGCTCCTCAAGTCTGCCGAGAACGCCATCTGTCGGGGTAATTGCCGTTCCGTACTTCTGCTGGATATACTCTGCAACCAGAGTTTTCAAGAAAACAAGACCACCTGAGCCATCCGTCAGAGAGTGGAACATCTCAACAGCAATACGCCTTTTGTAGACGATTACACGGAATGCGCATTTTCGCATCTCATCAGCAGACATTCCATCCAAAGGGTAGCTGTTCTCCTCACGGATCGGCGGCGCTTGTTGGAGCTGTTGCAGATAATACCAAAATACAC
This sequence comes from Oscillospiraceae bacterium, assembly GCA_015067785.1. Classification (GTDB taxonomy): domain Bacteria; phylum Bacillota; class Clostridia; order Oscillospirales; family Oscillospiraceae; genus Faecousia. The sequence goes on along the minus strand of SVLR01000015.1, from coordinate 1,889 downwards.
CCTTGCGCAATCGAGCACAAAGAAGTGGGAAACGGCGGACAGTCACATCTAAAGCAGATTGCAGAACGGGCACATCTACATTCTCTTTGAGCGTTGCCGAGAGTCTAAAGACATTACTCCAGTTTTTCGTGCGAACTGCAGGATATATTTTAGCGGCATTATCCAGCGGTGTCCAACGCAGCTTGTTCTCCTTTGCAATATACTTATTCAGGAAACGGCTGATCTGTGCAAAATCGTTTTCGTCCTCGGAAAGTCCATAGAGGAGATAACCGTGCCAGCGCTCCGGCGCAACGATCAACTCGCTGTGGCATCCAGCATGCATAAGACGCTTATGGAGCTCCTCACTGTCACTTTTCATAATTTCATCATCGCCAACAAAGATAATAGACGGTGGCATTGCGCACAGGTCAGCAAACAAAGGAGATACCATTGGATTTAGGCGATCATCCGTGTATGCATCTGCATAAAACTCCAGAATTTCCCGGGTCATAGACGGGTCTTTGGGCTTATTCTCTTCATAAGACGGCCCAGACATTGTCTGATCCGTCCAGGGAGAAATAGCAATAATGCCCCCCGGCATCGGCAGACCTTCCTCACGCAGACGAAGGCACAAAGCATAGCTTAAGCCGCCCCCTGCGCTTTCACCGCACAAGGCGATCTGATCCGGATGGTAGCCCTTTTTCAGCAAATAGCAGTATGCTTCCAGCGCATCCTGTAGTGCTGCCGGATGGGGGTTCTCCGGGGCAAGACGGTATTCAATACAAAGCGTTCGTATTCCGTACTCGACCGTAAGGCGGGATGCAAAGCCCTTGGCATATTCTAAATCGCCACAGACATATCCGCCGCCGTGAAGATATAAGATCACACCATGCCGCCGTTCGTCGCGTGGAATGATCCATGCGCCATCAAAGCAAGAAAAGGAGTGCTTTTTAACCAACACCCGGGAGCTGTGTATCGCATTCATCAGCTCACCGATCTTCTTCTGACCCTTGCGGATGGTTTCCAATGAACAATTGCGCAGCAGTGGTTGCAGCATCGCAATCTGACTGCGGACAATCTTCGCAGATAAAGCCATATTCAGCCCTCCTTCATCTATATTTTACCCCATAAAGCATGAAATGACAATAGCAAATTTCCTGTGCTCCAAGTATGCATAACGCAGCAACCAGTCACAGAACATGCGTAAGCACCGCTATAATCTTAAAACCCCATTTGTCATTGACAAATGGGGTTTTGGTGCCGGTGGCCGGGCTCGAACCGGCACGGTGTTGCCACCGGTGGATTTTGAGTCCACTTCGTCTACCAATTCCAACACACCGGCAAGTACCACTGTAGTATACAACATCTTTCCTAAAATAGCAAGAGGAAATTTTCAATATTTGCAAATTCATTTCTGCAATAACCTAAGCTTGAATTTATATATGCGCAATGTTATAATAACTAAAAATACACATCAGGAGGCAAGCTAACAATGATCACAATGCAATATGCCAATTTCGCTTGGGAGAAGACCGCCGAGCTGCTCGCAATCGACTCCCCTACCGGATTTACGGACAAGGCCACCATCTGGCTTCTCCAGCAGTTTTCCGAGCTTGGTTACTCAGTCCGCAGAACGGAAAAAGGCGGTGTGCTTGTCCATTTGGGCGGCGAGGGTACAAACGCTCTTTTGCTTGCTGCCCATACGGACACCTTGGGCGCAATGGTCGCTGAGGTCAAGGGCAACGGTCGACTTCGCCTGACAGCCCTCGGCGGTATGAATGCTAACAATGCGGAGACCGAAAATGTTCGCGTCTATACGCGCAGCGGTAATATCATTGAAGGCACCTTCCAGCTTTCGAACGCCTCCATCCATGTTAATGGCGATTACAATTCTACCTCTCGTAATTATG
>SVLR01000014.1 GCA_015067785.1 Oscillospiraceae bacterium | reverse complement strand
TCCTAATTATATATGCATCGATAAACGATGATTATTTACAAATTTGATACAAGCCTCCCTTGTGCAAAGGGAGGTGGCGGCATTTGCCGCCGGAGGGATTGACAATCCCCCAGTCACGCTGACCGCGTGACAGCCCCCTTTACACAAGGGGGCCGTTTACACGGTTTTGTGATTACTTATCCTGCAAGCAGGCGATGCCGGGCAGTTCTAAGCCTTCCAGGAACTCAAGGGAAGCGCCACCGCCGGTGGAAATGTGGGTGATGGCATTTGCGAAACCCAGCTGCTCGCAAGCAGCTGCGGAGTCGCCACCGCCAACGATGGTCACAGCGTCGCTGTCAGCCAGCGCCTGTGCAACCGCAATGGTACCCTTTGCCAGAGTGGGGTTTTCGAATACGCCCATAGGTCCGTTCCAAACAACGGTCTTGGCGCTCTTTGCGGCAGCAGCGAAGACCTCGCAGGCCTTGGGACCGATGTCCAGACCCATCTGGTCAGCGGGGATGGCGGTGCAGTCTACATAGTCAACAGGGACCTCTGCGTCAATGGGGGAGGGGAAAGCAGGAGCAATGGCGGTGTCAACAGGCAGCAGCAGCTTTACGCCCTTGGCCTCTGCCTTAGCGAGCATCTCCTTGCAGTAGTCCAGCTTCTCATTGTCAACGAGGGACTTGCCCACGCTGTAGCCCTGGGCAGCCAGGAAGGTGTAAGCCATACCGCCGCCGATGATCAGGGTGTCGACCTTCTCCAAAAGGTTATTGATAACATTGAGCTTGTCGGAGACCTTAGCACCGCCCAGAATGGCGACGAAGGGACGCTCGGGGTTCGCCAGAGCCTTGCCCATAATGGAAACTTCCTTCTGTACCAGATAGCCGGAAACAGCGGGCAGGTAATCGGCAACACCTGCGGTGGAAGAGTGAGCGCGGTGAGCGGTGCCGAAAGCGTCGTTTACGAAAATGTCGGCAAGGTCAGCCAGTGCCTTACTCAGCTCGGGATCGTTCTTGGTCTCGCCCTTGATGTAACGGGTGTTCTCCAGCAGCATCACGTCGCCGTCCTTCAGAGCGGCAGCCTTTGCCTTGGAATCTTCACCTGCCACATCGGAAGCCATAATGACCTCCTTGCCCAGCAGCTCGGAAAGACGGTCGGCTACGACCTTGAGGCTCAGCTCGGGCTTCCACTCGCCCTTGGGCTTGCCCATATGGGAGCAGAGGATGACCCGTGCGCCGTGTGCAATCAGATACTGGATGGTGGGCAGTGCAGCCACGATCCGCTTGTCGGAAGTGATCTTGCCTTCCTTGGTGGGAACATTGAAGTCGCAACGGCACAGAACGCGCTTACCGGCTACTTCAATGTCTTCAATAGACTTCTTGTTGTAGTTCATTGTTATTCCTCCATATGTTATTTATTACAATATATGCCTCCCCTGTGTAAGGGGAGGTGTCACGATGTATATCGTGACGGAGGGGTTGTCAATCCCCCAGTCAGAAATCAAAGATTTCTGCCAGCCCCCTTTACACAAGGGGGCCTTTTTACTTGTTTGCTTACTTTGCCATTTTGCCGTAATCTTGCAAGTGTGGGAAATCCAGTTGCCGTAACGCCTCAAAGACGGTGATAGCGACCGCGTTGCTGAGGTTTAGGCTTCGGGCCTCCGGACGCATAGGAAGACGGATGCAGCTATCTCTATGTTCTTCCAGAAAATCCTCGGGTAGACCCTTAGTCTCCTTGCCGAAGAACAGATAGCAGTCCGTTTCAAAATTCGCCTCGGTGTAGCACTGGGGGGCTTTTGTGGTGAGACACCACATTTGTTTCACATCGTTTTTGCGGAAGAAATCCTCTAAATTATCATAGTCGTGGACATCCAAAAGATGCCAGTAATCGAGACCCGCCCGCTTCAGCGCCTTATCCGAAATGTCAAAGCCCAGAGGACGGATCAGGTGCAGGCTGCAGCCGGTGGCAGCGCAGGTTCTTGCAATATTTCCGCAGTTGCCGGGAATTTCCGGCTCCACCAGAACGATATGAAGCAATGCTTTCACCTCTCAGGAATTTCCCTAAATTGCTCGCTGCCCTATTATACGGCAAACTTCGAATAAAATCAATGAAAAAATTACGAAAAATGCAACTTTTCTTACTATATACATAAAAAAACCCCCTTGCATAATAAATTTGTGAAAAATGCAAAGGCTTTTTCACCAAATCGTAAGAAGTGATTGACTTTTTTGGCGGTTTGTGAGAAAATAAGCGGTGCAATTATGAGAAAAATGAGGGGATATTTTATGTTCCAATCCAGAACCCATACCTGCGGAGAGCTGCGCCTTTCCGATGCAGGCAAAACTGTTACCATCTCCGGCTGGCTGGAGAATGTCCGCGAGGTGGGCGCAAATTTTGCGTTCTTAGTTCTCCGTGACTTTTATGGCACTACCCAGGTAGTTGTAGAAAATGAGCAGATGATGCAGATCATTAAGGGCATCCATAAGGAGAGCACCGTCTCGGTTACCGGTACCGTCCGGGAGCGTGAGAGTAAGAATCCCAAGCAAGCTACCGGTGAGATCGAGGTAGTTCCCACCGATATCAAGGTGCTGGGTAAGTGCATCCATAACTCCCTGCCCTTCGAGATCAATAAATCCCGGGATGCGGACGAGAATGTCCGCCTTAAGTACCGCTATCTTGATCTGCGGAATCCCGCGGTAAAGCAGAACATCATTTTGCGCTGCCAAGTGGTTGCTGAGCTGCGCCGTCTGATGACCGAGAAGGGCTTTTTGGAGATCACCACGCCGATCCTCACTGCTTCCTCTCCCGAGGGTGCAAGAGACTATTTGGTCCCTGCCCGGAATCACCCCGGCAAGTTCTATGCCCTGCCGCAGGCACCCCAGCAGTTTAAGCAGCTGCTGATGACCTCCGGCTTTGACCGCTATTTCCAGATCGCACCCTGCTTCCGTGACGAGGATGCCCGGGCAGACCGCACGCCCGGTGAGTTTTATCAGATGGATATGGAAATGGCATTTGCTTCTCAGGCCGATGTGCTGCAGACCTTGGAAGAGGTCATCCGCCCTGTATTCCAGAAGTTTGGTAAGTACGAGCGGGTAAGCGCGGCGCCCTTCCGTCACATTCCTTTCAATGAGGCGATGGAGCGTTACGGCTCCGATAAGCCCGATCTTCGTATCGACCTGGAGATTACCGATGTGACCGACGCCGTTGCTGGCAGCGAGTTTGGACCTTTCCAGAATGCTGTTGTTAAGGCTGTCGCTGTGGATAACTTTAACGAGGGCCGCAAGTGGATCGATAAGCTCCTGAACGATGTGGAGGTACAGACCGGCAATAAGGCCTGCTGGGTAAAGGTGGACGAGAACGGCAATCTTACCGGCGGCGTATCCAAGTTCCTTACAGAACAGACCGCTGCGCTGACTGCTAAGCTGAATCTTAAACCCGGCAGCTTCGTCTGTATGGCAGCGGGCAAGAAGACTGCCGCCCGGAAGACCGCCGGTGTTATCCGCACTATGATGGGCAAGCGCATCCCCGGTCACTTCGATGAAGAACAGTATGCAATGTGCTGGATCGTAGACTTCCCCATGTACGAAATGGGCGAGGAATCCGGTGAGCTGGAATTCTGCCACAACCCCTTCTCTATGCCGCAGGGCGGCATGGATGCCCTGCGGGCAGCCGAGGGCAATACGGAGAAGCTCCTGCAGATCAATGCCGATCAGTACGATCTGGTCATCAACGGCTATGAGTCCGCCTCCGGTGCTGTCCGTAACCATGACCCTGAAATTATGGTCAAGGCCTTCCAGATGGTTGGCCTGGGCGAAGAGGATGTGAAGGCGAAGTTCCCGGCCATGTACAATGCCTTTACCTATGGCGCACCTCCCCACGCAGGCGCAGCTCCCGGTGTTGACCGCCTGGTAATGCTGCTGACCGGCGAGGAGTCCATCCGCGAGGTCATTACCTTCCCCATGAACAAAAACGCACAGGATTTGATGATGGACGCACCTACCACAGTTTCCCAGAAGCAGCTGGACGATGTGCATATCCTCATCAACGAAAGCCATTTATAAGACAACCGCCCGGTGGAAATCCACCGGGCGGTCTCTACATAGGCGCGGGATGTTTATTTGCTGCGGATCTTGGCAACGACCCGGTCGCCAAGATCGAAAAGCCGCCGCAGTCCCCAGTAGACCACTGGTGTCACTGCCAGCAGGATACCCAAAACGGGCAGATTGGCAAGAGAAACCGACTGCAGCTGCAGGATGCCGCCTAAGAACAGGAATGAGAATACCAGCGCAATTGCCATCATCGCCCAAATAAACAGACGGAATCTATCAAAGGGCTTGGAGACAGACAGAAGTACCAAAAGTCCGGTGACAGCCAAAATGGCGGTACAGACCGTCTGTACCTGCGCCATAGGCGCGCCCAAAATGCCGAGAACGATCTGGGCGGTGACTACCATCAGTATGTTGGTAAGACCGCCGGGGAAGGCTTGCCGCAAAACGCTGACGATGAATCGACCCTTTACCCGTTCGTAGTTTGGTTCCAGGGCCAAAAAGAAGGAGGGGACACCGATGGTCAGCGCGGAGATCAGGCTTAAATTGATAGGGGCGAAGGGATAGGGCCAGTCTGCCAGCACGGCGATCAGCGCCAAGAACAGAGAGAGAATATTTTTGACAAGGAACAATGCGGCAGCCCGCTGGATGTTGTTGATCACTCTCCGACCCTCGTCCACGATGCTGGGCATAGCGGAAAAGTCCGCATCCAGCAGAACAAGCTGGGCGATCTGACTGGCGGCCTGTGCGCCTCCTGCCATAGCGATGCCACAGTCTGCTTCCTTCATAGCCAGCACATCGTTAACACCGTCACCGGTCATTGCCACGGTATGTTTTCTCTGCTTCATTGCCCAAATGAGCCGCTTTTTCTTATCCGGGGTCACCCGACCGAAGACCGTATATTCTTCTGCGGCCTTTAAAAAGTCCTTGTCCGTCTCCAAGGTGGAGGTGTCGATATAGCGGTCTGCGTTTTCGATGCCTGCACGGCGGGCAACATCGGAGACCGTTGCCGGGTTGTCACCGGAGATGACCTTAACGGTCACACCCTGCTTTACAAAATAAGCGAAAGTCTCCGGTGCTTCCGGGCGGATGCGATTGGTCATTAAGACCAGCGCTTCCGGGTGAAGCTTACTTGCCACCAGTTGACCCGGTCTGGGAGTGCCCTCATAGGCGGCGATCAGCAGCACTCGGTAGCCGAGGGAGGACCAATGGTTGGCGGTTTTCGAGATATCCGGGAAGAAAGCGCCTAAGATGGCATCCGGTGCGCCAACTACGAACGCGCCGCTGTCTGCAAAAACGGCGCCCTTCCACTTGTAGTCCGAGGAGAAGGGGATCTCTACATTCTTTTTCCAAGTGGGATTTCCGGGGAATAATTCCTGCAATGCCCGGGCGGTTTCGTTTTCCGGGTCCTCGTCGCCGTAAAGATTTACAATGATCTCTTCTAAGTATTCGGGGCTTTGGTGGGAGAGGGGGATCACTTCTTCCGCCTGCATGATCGGCTCGGTGATGGTGCCCGTCTTATCCACGCACAGCGTATCTACCCGGGCAAGGGTCTCCACGCAGTGCATATCCTGTACCAAAACCCGCTTTTGGGTCAGCTTGAGGGAGGAAACTGCCAGCGCGATACTGGTAAGCAGGTACAGTCCCTCGGGGATCATACCGACTAAGGCGGCAACGGTGGCTTCTGCGCTGACCTGCAGTCCTAAATTCTGAGATTTATATTGGTTATAAAAAAGAAGAAGACCGATAGGAACAAGGGCAATGCCGATAAAACGGATCAGCAGATCCAAAGAGCGCATCATCTCCGACCGGGCGGCCCGGGGATTCTTTTTGGCTTCCAATGCCAGCTTTGTGGCAAAGGCCTCGTCGCCCACCTGGGTCAGCTGCATTTTGCCGTTTCCGGTGACTACAAAGCTACCCGAGAGCAGGGGATCACCGGGGTGCTTTTCTACTGCGTCGGCTTCACCGGTCAGCAGGGATTCATTGACATAAATATGTCCGCTGCGGAGCACGCCGTCGGCGCTGATCTGATCACCGGGACCGTATAGTACGATGTCGTCCCGGACCAGTTCGTCAAAGCGGAGCTTCTTCAACTTTCCGTTCCGGAGGGTCTTTACGGTGTGGGCGGACAGGAGCGTCAGCTTATCCACTGCCCGCTTTGCCCGGATCTCCTGAAAACAGCCGATGATGGCATTGACGATCACAATGACCATAAAGGTCATATTCACAACGGAGGAGCCTGCCAAAAACAGGGCGACTGCCATAATGACAAATACAAGATTGAAGAAGGTGCAGGTGTTCTCCCGGATGATCTGCCCTTCCGTCCGTCCGGTTTTGACGGTGGGTTTGTTGATAAGCCCCTTTTCTGCCCGGAGCTGGGCCTGCGCATTTGTTAAGCCGTATTCGGGATCGGCGTTGATGATCGGAATGTTATTTTCTTCGTTCATAGGGAACCCTCCCGTTCCGGAAATCCGTTTTCTCTGTTGTAAAGCAGCAACAGACTGCCGTTTTTTACAGCAACGGTGGCTTTTTCACCGATAAAATGGTTACTGACCCCTAAGGGGAAGCCTGCGCTGAGGGTGCCATCCTTCAGTTCATATTTAAGACCTTGCAGGATCACACCGCTTGCATCCTGCCCCATACAAAAGACGGATAGGATACCGGCTGCTTCTTTTGGGAATGTAAGCGCGCCGTTTTTAAGCATGGTAGCAATGTGTTTTTCGCCTATCAAATAGCCGATCCCGCCACGGTCAGTGAGAAATTGGAGGGACTGCAAATTGGCAAGCGTGTGATCCAGCCGCGGGCCGTCCAGCGCACCGTAGAGAATGATCTCCTTATAGCCAAGGGAGAGGGCTTTTCGGATGGCAAGCATACTGTCGGTGTCATCCTTTTCCACGGGAAAGACGGTGGCATTATCGGGCGTATAGCCCAAGGAATCAAAATCGCCGATGACCGCATTGGGGACAAGACCTAATGTTTCTAAATGGGTCAGTCCACCGTCGGCGGCGATAATAAAGTCCTCTTTTTCTATAGGGAAGAGGAGCCCTGTAAAACCACCGGCGCAAAAGATGATACATTTTGCCACGTTCTTTCACCTCTTTTCTGTATTTCTATCTATTTTATACCAAAAACGCCCTGCTGTAAAGCAGGGCAGCAGAAAATTACAGAAGATTCCACAAATTCATTGCGTGGGCGTCCGCCATATTTTGGACTATAGACGCAAGCTGGGCGCAGCAGGCGGCGAAATGTGGCTTTTCCTCCGCCTGTGCGTAGATTTCCGCTTCCGTAAACAGTCGGTCAATCTCCTCCATAGGAGTGTGGTCTGCCACAGTGGCAGTTTTTGCTTTTTGTTTATCCCATAAAGCCTTTGCATTTTCTGTCTTGGAAATGGCATCCTCGAAGGAACCGCTCAGTGCGGAATCTGCCGCTTCTTCTAAAAGGTCAACCACCGGTTGGTACATTCGATCTGTGGAAATAGCCACGAAAAGACCGATGGCAAATAGCAGGCTAAGGGTCGAAAGGCCGATCAGAAATCGCTTCACGGTGTTCCCTCCTTTGGCAAAAAGAGAATATGGTCTCTTCCGTCTACGGTTAAGAGCCAAGTGGTTTTTACGGTGGCGTTTTGGCTTTTTAATACCCGATCCACCCAAGCCATATCCTTTCCGGCTTTTTGCAGATTCTCTTTTGAGAGATAGCCGTCGGAGATCACGGTCAGGGGGATAAACTGCTGTGAGACTTGGATGTCTGCGTCCTCGGCGCGGGCAGGAGTGTACTGGGGATAGGGGAAAACCGAGAGATTGCCGTTGGTCTCCAATATGGCGTATTGCACTTCTTCCAGGTCCAATACCCCTTTTTCACGGAGATGGCCGGTCAGCTCATCTAAGGTAACACTGGTTTTTCGCAGGTTGCTTTGCAGAATATTGCCGTTTTCTATTAAAATCACCGGTTTTCCACACAAAATTTTGCGAACAAAGACGCTTTTCAGGGACAAAAAGGATAGCGTCAGCTCCGCACCCAGCACGGTGAGGATGGGCACAAGACCGGAATACAGGGGAATTGCACCGTCCTGCATAGGGATAGATGCTAAGTTTGCCACCAGCATCGTCACCACAAATTCCGACGGCTCCATCTGTCCCACCTGCCGCTTACCCATGAGCCGGATGACGAGGAGTAAAACCAAATATAGAATGATCGTACGCAAATAAGATAAAATCAAAACTGCCACCTCTTACGGTGGCAGTTTTCCCTGAGAATAGGGGTATTATCCCAATTGGTTTTCAAAAACGTCGCCGCTTCCCAAGGAGCCGATCTCAAAGAATTTGTCAAGAACAGCCTTGGCAACCTTGGACATCTGGGCGCCGCTGGCACTCTTTTCGCCGTAGACCGACATAGCGATCTGAGGATCTCTTGCGGGAGCGAAGCATACGAAGCTGCCGTTGGCGGGCATATTCGCGCCGATCTGTGCAGTACCGGTCTTGCCGGCTACCTCTACGGGGTAATTGCGGAATACGCTGTAGGCGGTACCGCCGCTGACGGAGGTGACGCGCAGCATACCGTCCAAATAAGTTTCATATGTCGCCTGGGAGATGTTCATATACCCCAGGATCTGCGCCTGATTCTCCATAATGAGGCTGCCAAAATCCGAGGATACGACCCGCTTTAAGAAGGTCGCCTTGTAGCGGGTACCCTTGTTGGCGAGGGTGGCGGCATAGTTACAAAGCTGGATGGGGGTAAACTGATTGTCGTCCTGACCGATGGCGGCAAGGATCTGGTTGCCCTTGTACCAGTACTTGTTATCGCCTGTGTGCAGCAGCTCTTTTGTAGTGGCGTTGGCGCGGTAACCCTCCCGCTCCGCCAGTTCTACACCGGTCTTAACGCCAAGACCCAGCGCAGCGGCGGTCTTGTCCATATCCTCTAAGGTGATATTGTCTGCCATTTCGTAGAAGAAATAGTTGCAGGAGTACTGCAGCGCTTCTGCTGCGTTGATGGCACCGTGGGTCTGGTGCTGGTTGGTCCATTTCAGACAGTTGGCATGGAAGCCTTTATATTTGGTAAAGACACCTTTATCGACGATGATGGATTGGGAATTGTAGACCTGTGCCTCAAAGCCTGCAATCAGGGTGGACATCTTATAGGTGGAGCCGGGGGCATAAAGACCGTTAAGTGCCCGGTTAAAGAGGGGATTAAAATCTGCCTCCTTAAGATCTTCATAGTTTTCAAAGAAGGTGGAAAGATCATAGGTGGGATTGCTTGCGCAGACCAATACCTGTCCAGTCTTGGGCTCAATGGCAACCACCGCACCGCCCTCGGCATCCTTGCCGGCATCCCCGCTAAAGCGCAGCTCGTTTAGCAGGGTATCCAGGGTGTCTTCTGCAATGCCCTGAAGGGTAATGTCGATGGTCAGCTCCACATTGGAGCCTGCCTTTGGATATTCTATAAACTGCGTAGAGATCAAGGTGCCGTCCCGGGCTACAATGTCCTTTCGCAGACCGTCAACACCGTGGAGGTACTCCTCAAAGGCAAGCTCAATGCCGGATTGCCCGACCAGCGCATCCATTTCATAGCCCTCAATGTCCTTGTAGTATTCCCACTGCTCGGGGGTGACGGCACCGATATGACCGAGGATGTGGGCGGCATACTGGGTATGGTATTCCCGGACAACAGAGCTTTCCACCCGCAGACCGGGAATGTTCAGCTCCAAGATAGCTGCCTGCGCCTCATTGCTGGCATCGGAGAGTACAACAAAATTAGAAAGATTATTGACGCTCCGCCGCAGATCCAACTCATACCGCAGACCGATGACCTGCCGTGCTTCGCTGTCTGTCCAGGAGGCGGGGATCTTATAGCGGGTCCGGAGCGTTTCGATCAGCAGGGGGGCAGTAATATCCGAGTCGATATTTTTCATAAAAGAAATATACTTTTGGAAATTATTCTGCCAGGTCGTGTTGTAATCATCTAAGGTATAGACAAAGGGACGTTCTTTGGAGACTGGGAAATTCTCCGTATATTCGATGCCTAATTCTTCGCAGCATTTCACCAGCTTATACAGATACTCATTGGTGCCCTCGGCGCTGATAAGCACAAGGTGATTGAGCACAAGATCGAAGCTGGCCCGATTGCTGACCAGCACCTTACCGTTCCGGTCCAAAATATTGCCGCGGGCAGCTTTTACCTGGGTATAGGTGGTAAAGGTGGAGGAATTATCGGTATTGCCACCGGTCTGGATGATCTGCATATTGTATAGGGTCAAGGTAAAAATACCCAATATGACCGCGAACATCGCAAGCACCCAGCCTACACGGCGTCGGGTTATTCGTTCCATATGGAACCTCCAATCGAGCCAATGAATAGAACAAGGGGATACAGCAGAGGAATGGAAATGAGTGTCAGTCCTCCGGTGATCAAAAAGCCTATGATCCGCTGCGGGTAGGTGAAGCCGAAAAACAGTCCGGCGAGGTAGAGCAGTCCTTCATAAAGCAGCAGGGCGCAGGCGGTGCAGAAAAAAGCGGCACCAAAGCCTTTTTGCAAATAGCTTTGCCGGAAAATGGCGGCGATCACCGCCAGCAGGGTGATAAACACCATTGCGTACATACCCGGCGCAGAGCCGGAAAACTGATAAATAAGGGAGGCGACCAGCGCAAAAACAGAGCCGTTTTCTGTGCCCTCCATAATGCAGATGAGAATGATGGCGCAGGGGATCAAATCGGTGGTAGCGCCAAGCAGACGGAAGCGGCAAAGCACCACATCCTGCAATACAGACATCAAAAGCAGCACCGCGCCGATCAGCGCCCATTTGAGAATGGCAAACCACTGCTTTTTTGTAATATAGAGCTTGCCCAGCAGACCCGAATGGGTCTTATCTGCCTGAAAATCTTGCTTCTTTGCCATAAGATCACCCATTATCGTAGGCGGTGACGACGAATACCTGCTCCAAAGAACCGATATCAGCCGCCGGGCGGAGGAGGGCATACTTGGCAATGCCGGTCTCCTCATAGCCGGCATCCATTACATAACCCAAAATAAGACCTCTGGGGTAAACGGTGGAGCCTGTGGTGACCACCTGATCGTTATTGTGGATGATCGCATCGCTGGGCAGATACCGCATACGAAGAAGACCGCTGAGACCGGAGGCATAGCCGCCTTGTACCATGCCGTTATAGCCGGTGCCGCCGGTGGAGGAGAGGGTGGCGCTGATCTCAATAGAGGAGTCCAGCACAGTCTTGATAACGGCATAATTATAGCCTACCTGACTGATGATGCCTACCACCTGACCGTTTGCGGTAATGGCGCACATATCAACCTCCAAACCGTCCTTGGTGCCCCGGTTGATGGTAACGGTACTGCTCCAGTCGCTGCTGCTCCAGGAAATGACATAACCGTCTACCAGCTTGAAGTCCTCGTGGGCAGCCTTCAGCTCCAAAAGCTGGCGGAGCCGTTCGTTTTCCCGGGCAATGGCGCCGGACAGACGGACATCATCCTCCATTTGGGCGATCTGGTCTTTGAGTGCTTCATTTTCGGCAGAGATGGTCTCAAAGCGGAACATATAGTTATAAAACTGCTGGGCGCTGTCGGTCAGCGAGCTGACTCCGGTACGGATGGGGGTCAGCACACCCTGCACCAGCATATCGGGAATGTTGATACCGGTAAGTCCGATGGCAACGCTGAGACCCACGGCAAGCACCAGCGCCAGGATCACAACGATCCGGACCCGAGTTGTAAATAAATGCTTCATTGGGCTTCCTCCATAAACTCCCGCAATACCGTATAAAGATGGCACACGGGCAGTCCAACCACATTATAGTAATCGCCTGTGATCTTTTCCACAAAAACGCTGGCGCCGCTTTGAATACCGTAAGCGCCGGCCTTGTCCATAGGATCACCGGAGCGAATATAGTTGTAAATTTCCTTTTCCTCTAATTTACGGAAATACACATCGGTAATTTCCGTAAAGCTGACGTACTTTTCACCCTGCAGAACGGTTACGCCTGTCATCACCTGATGGGCGCGACCGGAGAGCATAGAGAGCATACGGTATGCGTCCTCTTCATTCTTAGGTTTTCCCAAGATCACGCCGTCACATACTACAATAGTATCTGCGCCAATAACGATATCTTCGGGTGTGCGGTCTACTGCGCAGGCTTTGTTCCGGCTGATACGGGCGACTTCATTTTCGGGTAGCTGCGTATCATCCATTATTTCGTCCGCCCGAGAGACCCGGACGGTTACCGGGAAGGGGAAAAAGCCCATCAGCTCCCGACGGCGGGGTGACTGAGATGCAAGAATGATTTCCATAGATATGTCCTTTCGGATTATTCGTTACTCTACACCCCGCAGGTAAAGGCCCCGGGTACAGGCACCGGGATCAAAGGGAGTGGGATCCTGAAGGGAGGAGAGAACATTATCTACCTCCCGGGGGTTTTCGGTGGTAAAGTAGAGTCGGGTCGCCCAAAGACCCAGATTTTCCAGCTCCTCCCGACGGTCCAGAAGGCTCAGCTTCTTACCATTGAGCAGCACGCTGCGGCAGGATGCACCGTCCTTGATAATGGGGAAATCCGCGCCGGTCTTGTCGGTGAGGCGGGTGGGCATATGGCAGGTGCACTGCCCATTGCGATTACGGATGAGACAGTTCTCCGTGACCATCAGAGGCATTCTGCCGTAGATGAGCATTTCGCAGGGGACTGCCTTGCTCACATCCCGGATCTGGGGCAGGGTCATTTCAAAGCTAAGGCAGGCGGAGGCGAGCTCCAGCTCCCGGGCGGTATTGACGGCACCGGAGTTAAAAAGATTCAGTCCAAAATCACCGCGGGCAGCCATATTACATTCCCGGACAGGCAGCAGCTGACCTAAGTTACCGCACAGGACCTCCTTCACGCCAAGGCTTTTTACAAGGCGCAGGGCAGAGCGGATCTCCGGCAGCTCGCCGTCGTGAATGATCCGGGGGAGAACGGCGCAGATATGCTGACTGCGACACAGCTCCATAAAATAGTTGGGGTCAGCAGCCAAAATGTGCAGGGGAATATAAAGCACGGCAGGGCGCAGCCGCAGAAGCTGCGGTGTCAGCTGCTCCCGTTCGGTGATCTGTACGGTGGTGACCGGAGCGCGGCGGTTTCCGGGAAAGCGGGTGGGGCGCTTGGCCTTTCCCAAGGGGACCTCCTCCCGGCGGGCCCGCTGGGCGGTGAGCATATTCAGAACATCCCGGCGCATACCGTTGATGGTGGCGGCAGAAAGAGAAAGGTCGGGGGAAATGTCTGTTTCCACAGCCTGACAGTAATAGGGGGTGCCGCCGGTTTTGCTGAGCCGGGCAGTGAGCGTGGTCTCATCCAGCGGCAGGTTTCTGGCTGCCTCCGGCGCGGGACCGGAAATGGTACATACATGACCTTCGGGGTCGATGGCAGACAGCGACACGCTGTTGGGAAGCACCGATGCCCGGAATACCACGGGGACAAGAGGATTTTCTACACTTTCATAGCTCTGCTGGATCTCCTTGAGCCAAGGCTTGTTCTCAGGCACCTCCTCCCGAACACCGAACATCTCTCTGCCTAAATGCTTGTCATAGTAAGCGTCGGTAAAGCCCTGACGGTTAAAGGCGGTCATTAAGGTATCTTCCATATCCCGGCTGACGATTCCCCGCTCAAGGGCGCGACGGTAAACGCCGGTGACGGCAGCAACATATTCTGCCCGCTTCATACGACCCTCCAATTTAATGGAGGTCACACCGATGCTCTCCAGATCCTTCAAATGCAAAACGAGACAGTTATCCTTTAAGCTCAGTGGGTATTTATTCTGCCAGTTGCCGTAGCCATAGCTTTGACGGCAGGGCTGGGCGCAGCGACCGCGGTTGCCGGAGCGACCGCCGATGGCAGCGGATAAATAGCATTGCCCGGAGTAGCTCATACAAAGGGCACCATGGGCGAATACCTCGATCTCAATGGGGGAATTTTTGCAGATATAGTAGATCTCCTCCCTGTTCAGCTCCCGGCTGAGCACCACCCGGGTAAGACCCCAACCGGCGCAAAGCTGCACACCGGCAAGAGAGTGGACTGACATTTGGGTGGAGCCGTGGATAGGAATATGGGGGGCGATCTGGCGACATAGCTGGATGACGCCCAGGTCCTGTACGATAAATGCATCCACACCGCTATTGGCAGCGTGACGAATGGTCTCCGTCACAGAAGGCAGCTCTAAGTCGGATACCAGCGTATTTAGGGTAAGATGGACCTTGACGCCGCGAATGTGGCAGTATTTGACTGCTTCCTCCAAAGCCTCGGGGGAAAAATTCTTGGCGCTTTGCCGCGCATTGAACTGCCCGCAGCCGAGATATACGGCATTTGCGCCGTTTTGTACAGCCGCCCGCAGAGCATCCATAGAGCCGGCAGGTGCCAACAGCTCCAGGTTTATATGCCTTGTATCCTGCTTTACGATCACCTTATGCTGCATAGCGATCTCCTTACAATGTATAGTCCTAAACATTATAGCATAATTAACATAAATCCGCTACCCCGCAGAGTAAAGTTTTTGTAAAAAAAATAATCCCCCGGGATGGGGGATAAAAACCCTCCCCTTTGGGGAGGGGGGACCACGCAGTGGTGGGTGAGGTCTTGACCTCATCCGTCAGCCCTATCGGGCTGCCACCTTCCCCAGAGGGGAAGGTTTATTAGACGTTTGCCTTTTCTTTCTCCCAAGTCAGCTCCTTGGGATAGAAGAAGCGGACTTTGTGGGGAGAGACGGAAAATTCTACTTCCTTTGCGACAAGTAACTCACCGTCTACATTGATACTGGAGGGTTCGTCGCAGGTTATTTTTAAGTGCTTTGTGCGGATGTGGCGCACTAAGTGGGGAAGCTCTTTATATCTGCCGTCCTTATATTTGCCTACAACGGTGGCGGCCTGCAGACGGGAGACCTTCTTTACCAGCAGCACATCCAAAAGTCCGTCAGAAGGGTCAGCCTCGGGTACGGGGTTGAAGCCGCCGCCATAGTAGCGGCCGTTGCAGACGCTGATCATAGTAAATTCATCATCGACCGTTTCGCCCTCGATCTCTACCACAAAATGGCGGGCGATCCCCCGGATCACATTGACCACGGCAGAGACCGCGTATGCCCGGAAACCGCTGAGGAGAGGGAGGCGCTTATAGTTTGCCACATCGGTGCCGATGCGGGCGTCCAAGCCTACAGAGCAGATGTTGAGGCTGTATTGATCGTTGCACTTTATCAGGTTAAACTCTGCTTCCTTACAGTCCATCAGCCGGGAAAGCTCCCGGAAGGCATCAGGGTCATCAAACAGGCGGATAAAATCGTTGCCGCTGCCGCCTGCGTACATAGTGACGGCTACATTGGAGAAGCCTGCAATGCCGTTGATGATCTCATTCATGGTGCCGTCGCCGCCGCAGGAGTAGATGCGGTATTCCTCGCCGGACTGCGCAGCTTCCTGCGCGATCCGTGTGCACTCGCCCGGCGCGCCGGAGACTTCAATGCGGTAGGAAAGGTCGGTGCCTGCGAAAACGCTTTCGATCTTTTCCTTATATTCTTTTGCACGATTGCGGCTGCCGGCGGCAGGGTTGATAATGAAAAGATGGGTCATAGCTTACACTTTCTTTCTCTGGGTATTTGTGTACATAAAATAATCGCACTTGATCATACCGTTGTAGAGCTTCCGCTTTTTATCGGCGCGCTTGCCGAAATAATGCTCAAATTCCGGCTCGCTGGTGATGATGAATTTTTGCCAGTTGTTAGAGAATTTCAGATGGCGGCCAAGGGCACTATAGAGCCTTCTTGCGCTGTCCTGCTCCATAAGCCGCTGACCGTAAGGGGGATTACAGATGAGAATGCCGGAATCCGAAGGAAGGGACATTTTGGTGGCGTCCCCGTCGGCAAAGGTGACACAGTCGGAAACCCCTGCTTTTTTGGCGTTGGCAAAGGAAAGGGAGACGCATTTGGGGTCGTTATCGGAGCCTAAAATGCGGTATTTGCCGGAAAATTCCTTATCTCTTGCTTCCTCCCGAACCTGTGCCCAAATGTCCTTTTCCACCCAAGGGAAGACCTCTGCGCCAAAGTGACGGGAAAGTCCCGGCGCCCGGTTTTTGGCAATGAGGGCGGCTTCGATAGGGATGGTGCCGGAGCCGCAGAAGGGGTCCCACAAAAACTCTCTGCCCCGGTAGCGGGTCAGCATTACCATTGCGGCAGCTAAGGTCTCTCGGAGCGGCGCTTCGTTGCCGATTGCCCGGTAGCCCCGCTTGTGGAGGCCCTGACCGGTGGTATCCAAATAGAGGGTGACCTTGTCATTCATAATGGAAAACTGGAGCGGGAATTTGTCTCCCGTTTCCGGCAGCCATTGGATGCCGTACTTTTCCCCCAGCCGCTTGGAGGCGGCTTTCTTAATGATCGCCTGACAGTCGGGCACGCTCATAAGTTTACTGTTGAGACAATGACCTTTTACAGGAAAAACACCGTTTTTCGGGATAAAATCCTCCAAATTGGTGCCATAAACGCCCTGAAAAAGTTCTTCAAAGCTGGTGGCGGTAAACTCCGCAAGGACAAGGAGCACCCGCTCACCGGTTCGCAGGCAGATATTTGCTTTTGCCATTGTGTATGTGTCACCGGTAAAGAGAACTCTGCCGTTTTCTACCTGTACATTTTCTATTTGCAGCCGGCGCAGCTCGTCACCGGCAATGCCCTCCAAGCCAAAGAGGCAGGGAACGGCGAATTTAAGCTCTGTCATAGGATTTCCTTTCAGCGGACAATCTGGTGTGGCTTGCGGTAGCGCTCTTCTTCGGAAAAGACACAGCCGCAGTACTTCTGCATATAAAAGCCTTCTGCTCGGGCGTATTCTTGCCCTGCCTTAAAGAGCGGGCGGAAGTCCCGGTAGAGAAATTCTACACCGTAGATTTCTGCGGCCTCCTCGGCAGTTTTCTTCATCCGCTCGTGGTCCTGATAGGGACTGATGAAAAGGGAGGAGGTGAAGCTGTCAAAGCCCAGCTCCTTTGCAGTTTTTGCCGTTTCAAACAGCCGCATTCGGTAGCACTTGCCACAGCGGTCGTTTAAGTCCTCAGCGACCTCCCGGACAAAGGGACGAAGCGCATATTCGTCTTTCAGGACTAAGGGAAGGTCGATAGCTTTGGCGTATGCTTGTACGCAGTTTCTTCTCTCCCGGTACTCGGTGTAGGGGTGGATGTTGGGATTATACCAAAAGCCGGTAACCTCGGTATTTTCCGAGCGGAGCAGCGCTACGCACTGATTGGCGCAGGGAGCGCAGCATATGTGTAAAAGGGTTTTCATAAAAACCTCCAAAAATGCCCATAATATGCCTATTATAGCATCCATAAAAGAAACTTGCAAGGGGAAAACCCACAATATACCTATCGGGTGATATGAAAGCAGTACTTGACGGCAGGAAATGTTTAGGGTATGATATAAAAGTTAAAAAGGGGGCTATTTCGTGACAGATACAGATTTTATGCAATCTGCCCTTATGCTTGCCCGGGAGGCGGGAGAGGCTGGAGAAGTGCCCGTTGGCTGCGTTATCGTCCGTCGGGGCGAGATCGTAGGCCGGGGAAGAAACCGTCGCGAGGGAGATAAAACCGCCCTTGGACATGCGGAGATCGAAGCAATCGCTGATGCCTGCAAAAATTTGGGCGGCTGGCGGCTTTGGGAGTGCACCCTGTATGTGACAATGGAGCCCTGCCCAATGTGTGCCGGTGCGATCATCAATGCCCGGATCCCCCGGATCGTCTTTGGGGCGGAGGACAAAAAATGCGGTGCCTGCGGCAGCGTTTGCAACCTCTTCGAAATGGATTTTAACCACAAGCCTCAGGTGGAAAAGGGCATTTTGGCGGAGGAAAGCCGTGCCCTTTTAGAGGATTTTTTTAAGAAACTGAGAATGGAACTTCGGGAGAGACCTAAATGGAAAACAACCTGACCACACCAGAAAAAGAAAAGACGCTACATCGCAGAGCACTCTATATAAGCATCGGCGTGATCGTTCTCGCAGTGGTGCTGCTGCTGATCTTTGGCGGCGGTGCGCTGCTGGAAAATCCCACCGTTGCCGGATGGCTGACCTATCTTTATACCGGTGTGATGCCTACGGAGCCGGAGGCACCTACCGAGCCGCCCACGGAGCCACCTACGGAAGGACCTACCGAGCCGCCGATCATCAAGCCGGACCCTCTGCAGATCTCTCTTTCGGACGGAATGAAGATCAGCTATACAAATACCTCCGGCAAGAGATTCAATTATAAAAACCTGCTGAAAAAGCCGCTGGAATGGAACCTCTCTTTGGAGGAGCCTACGGTACTGATCGTACATACCCATGCTACCGAGGGCTACAAAAACGAAGGTCAGTATAAAGAAAGCGATCCCTACAATACCCTCAATAACGAGCATAATATGATCGCTGTGGGTGACCGCTTGGCGCAGTTGCTCCGCGCTCAGGGCATTTCTGTCATTCACGACCGTACCAATCACAACGAGGATTACTTAAAGGCTTATCAAAGCTCCCGGGAAGCAGTTTCCCAGTACTTGGAGGAATATCCCAGTATCCAGCTTGTGCTGGACCTGCATCGCAATGCCTTTGGCAACACCGACGAGGAGATCCGCAAAAATGCCTTGACGGCTACCTATAACGGTAAAAAAGCCGCCAAGATCATGTTCATCGTCACAACCTCCGGCGGCAATATGCCCCATCCCAATTGGCAGGAAAATGCGGCGGCGGTATTCAAATTCCGCACGGTGGTGGAGGGGATCTTCCCCGGTATTACATATCAGAACTGGATCCAGATCGCAACGAAACACAATTATAACCAGCATCTCCATCCCGGCTATATGCTCATGGAGATCGGTGCCGTGGGCAATACCCAGCAGGAGGCCTTCAATACCGTTGATGTCATTGCGGAGGCAATCGTAAAGCTCAAAGGCGGCGCAATTGTAGTTGACAATTAATATTACAAATTCGTCTGCGGAGCAGACACCTTAACGCTTCACTAAAAAAGACCACCCGGGGGTGGTCTTTTTTATTTGCCTATGGAGTAGCAGAATACATTGTCCCGGGCGGGGGAGAGATTTTCGAACACACCCCGGTTTGTGTAGACTGCGTAATTGCAGAAGAGCACCGGACACAGAAGTCCCTGGTCCATCACCGTGCGGTGGAGGTTATAGTAGTTGCCCTCGTCTGCAAGGGCATCGAGACACAGGGTGTACGCTGCTACATCGTCAAGTCCACCGTAGCTCAGCTCGCCCCAGGTGTAGAAGAAGGCGGAAAGATCCATATTGGGAGACAGCCGTGTCTTTCCCAGGTAGATGTCAAATTCCCGCCTTTTGATAGCGTTTTCATAGGCGCTGCCGCCCAGCTCCTTCATTTCTACCTGAAGACCGCCATTTCGTAGCATATCGGCAACTGCCCGGGCTGCCCGGAGGCGGAGGGAATCGTCGCTGTTGACAAGAAGCACGACGGTGCTGCCTTCCTTGCCGGCAGCGGTGACGGCTTCCTTAAATTTATCAGCATCGTAGCCATACTTGGCTGCCAGAGCCTTGTTGTAGTAGGGAGAGTGGGGAGAGGCGGGGAGTGTGGCGCTTTCCGCAAAGCCGCTGTAGAACTTGGTCACAAGACGGTTCCGGTCGATGGCATAGGTGAGCGCAGAGCGGATCTCGGGACGGTCAAAAACAGCGCTGTCCTGATTGCAGCCGATATAGAGAAACAGACCACTCTCACAGTTCCAAAGCTCTGCGTCGCTACGGTAATCCACATATTTATCGGAGCTGGGGTCGGTGATGGCAAAATCCAGCTTGCCGAACTGGAAATCGTCCCGGATGCCGGCAACAGAGGTTGCCTCCAGCAGGGGAATGGCGGGAGTGGAGATCTGCAAGGCAGCGTTGCACCACCAATTTGTCCGCTTTTTCAGGTAAGGACCTACCACCGTGTCCTCTAAAATATATGGACCGGAGCCAATGGGGAAATTTTCGGACAGCTGTGCCGAGGGAAGAATGGGAATGTCCAGCAAAATCGGCAGATCCCGCATTTCTGTGTCGGTGGTGATCACAATTTCTCCGGAGCTCGAGAGGGTGATGGCGGTAATGTGCAGAAACCGTCCTTTGTAGTAGGCGCTCTCCTTGGCGGCATTCAGGCTTGCTACCGCATCGGCTGCTGTCACAAGGGTGCCGTCGGAAAAGGTTGCTTTGGGGTCAACGGTAAAGGTGTGGGTCTTATAGTCCCCGGAGGGGGAATAGCTGCCGCAGAGGATCGGCTCCGTCTCATAGCGACTGTTGGTGGCGAAAAGTCCCTGATAGAGCAGGGACATAAGAGGACGGTTTACAAAATCCGTACATAGATAGGGGTTTAGTCCCTTTTCCTTATATAAGGTCAGGGTGATGATCTTATCATCGGTTCCGCCCGGCTCGGTGGGTTTTTGCGCATCGTCTGCAAGACCGCCGCCGGTGGGAATATAATCGGAATAATCATAGCTGCAGCCTGCCAGAGAAAGCAGAAGACAGACTGCCAAAAATATGGAAATAAGTCGCTTCATTACCCTTTCTCCTTACATACAATAATGGCGCCTTGGCTGCCCCGTTGGGCACCTATCTTGCGGTGGGACCAGTAAAGGTCGGGGTCGCAGGCGGTGCAATGGGTGGAAATGTCGATGGATCGCACGCCTGCCCGACGCAGAAGCCAGGCGTTAATTTCCTTTAGATCCAGATGAAACTTACCGTTTTTTTCGGTCAGAAATGCACCGATATCCCCCTGATAACGCCCGAAAAAAGCATCGGGTACATCCCGGTCTGTTTCGAAGCAGCACGGTCCGATGTTAGGACCGATGGCGGCATGGATGTCTTCCGATCGACAGCCAAAATGCGTCTCCATTGCCTGAACGGTTTTTCCGGCAATGTTGGCGACTGTGCCACGCCAGCCTGCGTGGGCAGCGCCCACCGCACCGGTGACCGGGTCATAAAATAAAATAGGGGTACAGTCGGCGGTGAAGATCACAAGGGCAGTTTCCGGTGTGTTTGTGATCAGTGCGTCGCAGTCGGAAAGATCAGGGGCATAAAGTCCCGCGCCCCAGAGGCTTTCGTCGGCAATGCGGACGACGTCTGTATGGGTCTGCTTGGCGTGTACGGATCTTTTAGGATCAAAACCAATGGCTTTTCCTAAGATTTCATAGTTTTTTCGTACATTTTCAATGCTGTCACCACGGCGGGTGCCGATATTCATGGAGGAGAGATGTCCATGACTGACACCGCCTTTTCTTGTGGTAAACATATGGGGGACGGAGATGTTCTCCGCCACCGCATACTGCAGCTTCTCTTTGATGACGGTCTGCATATCAGCCCTGCTCTTTGTCCCGGCAGCACTTTTTGTACTTCTTGCCGCTGCCGCAGGGGCAGGGATCGTTGGGACCAACTTTTTGGGAGACGCGAACCGGTTGCTTTTTGACGGTCTTGTCGGGGGCGCTGGTTCCGGTCTCCTGGGCGACCTTTTGGCGCTTTACCTCCTGATTGGTGCGCAGCTGCACAAGGAACAGCCGGCGAATGGTCTCCTCGCGAATGGCGGTGATCATTGCCTCAAAGAGCTGATAGCCTTCCTCCTTATAGGCGATGACCGGGTCGTGCTGACCGTATGCCCGCAGACCGATGCCCTGCTTCAGGTCATCCATAGCATCGATGTTATCCATCCAGTATTCGTCTACCACCCGGAGCATAACTACCCGCTCCAGCTCTCGCATAACAGATGGCGTCAGGGCAGCTTCCTTGGCCTCGTAGGTGTGTAGCGCGATCGCGTAAATTTCCTCTGCGGTTGCAGCTTCGTCAAGACCCAAAAGCTGATTTTGACGGCTGCTGAGGGTGCCCTTGGCAAAGTAGATGCCTTCCATTTGGGCGGCAATCTGGGAAAGGCCTTCCTCACTGAGCTTACCGCCGCATTCGCTGAGAATGGGAGCGACAGTGGTCTCCACCAGCCCGCGGAGCATAGTGAGCATATTCTCCCGTAGGTCTTCTCCGGAGAGGACCTTCTGCCGCTGGGCATAGATGACCTCGCGTTGGGTGTTCATAACATTATCGTATTCCAGCACGCTCTTACGGGAGCGGAAGTTCCGGCTCTCCACGCTCTTTTGGGCATTTTCCACAGCGCCGGAGAGGATCTTCGCGTCAATGGGGGTGTCCTCATCCAGACCTAAGGTGTCCATCATTGCCATGACCCGTCCCGAGGAGAATAGACGCATCAAATCGTCCTCAAGGCTCAGATAGAAGCGGCTGGCACCCGGGTCACCCTGACGGCCGGAACGGCCACGAAGCTGGTTATCGATGCGGCGGGATTCGTGGCGCTCGGTGCCGATGATAAAAAGACCGCCGGCGGCTTTGACCTTTTCTGCTTCGTCCGCAATGGAATCCTTGTATTTTTTCAGCAGGTTTTTATAGGTCTCCCGGATGGCAAGGATTTCGGGGTTGTCGGTCTCCGCATAGGAGTCGGCTTCCCGGAGAATTTCTTCGGGCAGGTTCATTTTCTGCAGCTCTGCCTTAGCGAGGAAATCCGCGTTGCCGCCCAGCATAATGTCCGTACCGCGGCCTGCCATATTGGTGGCGATGGTGACGGCGCCGAACTTACCTGCCTGGGCAACAATGCCTGCCTCCTGCTCGTGGTACTTGGCGTTTAGCACGTTGTGGGGGATCTTTTCCTTTTTCAGGAGTTTAGAGAGGATTTCGCTCTTTTCGATGGAGACGGTACCTACCAGCACCGGCTGACCCTTTTCGTGGCACGCCTTTACCTGCTCGATAATTGCCCGGAATTTGCCTGCTTCGGTCTTGTAGACCACATCGGAAAGATCCTCACGGATAACGGGGCGGTTGGTGGGGATCTCCACCACATCCAGCATATAGATGGCGTTAAACTCCTCCTCCTCAGTCAGCGCCGTACCGGTCATACCGGACAGCTTCTTATACAGACGGAAGAAATTCTGGAAGGTGATGGTGGCGAGGGTCTTGCTTTCGCTGGCGACCTGTACCCGCTCCTTGGCTTCGATGGCCTGATGAAGACCTTCGTTATACCGTCTGCCGTACATAAGACGGCCGGTGAACTCATCGACGATAATGATCTGTCCGTCCTTTACCACATAGTCGATGTCTTTTTTCATAAGACCCCGAGCCTTCATTGCCTGATTGATGTGGTGAGAGAGTGTGGAATTTTCTGCATCTGCCAGGTTTTCTACGTTAAAGTACTTTTCTGCCTTGGCGATACCGCTGGCAGTAAGAGAGACTGTGCGGGACTTTTCGTCTACGAAATAGTCGCAGTCGTAATCGTCGTGGACCTCCTTGTCCTCAGTCTTTGCAAATACCTGCTTGCGCAGGCCGGCGACAAAATTGTCCGCCATTGTGTAGAGCTGAGAGGACTCTTCACCCTTGCCGGAGATGATCAGGGGGGTACGAGCTTCGTCGATGAGGATAGAGTCCACCTCGTCCACAATGGCAAAGGCATGACCCCGTTGTACCAATTCTTGCTGATACAGCGCCATATTGTCACGCAGATAATCAAAGCCCAATTCGTTATTGGTGCAGTAGGTGATATCCGCTTTATAAGACTCTCGGCGCTGGGCGGGGGTCATTCCGGGGATCACAAGACCGATGGTAAGACCCATATAGCGGTAGACCTTGCCCATCCATTCGGACTGGTACTTGGCAAGGTAATCGTTGACGGTGACAACATGGACACCTTCGCCGGTAAGAGCATTGAGATAGCTGGGAAGAATGGCGACCAGGGTCTTGCCTTCACCGGTCTTCATTTCCGCGATGCGGCCCTGATGGAGCACGATGCCGCCGAGTAACTGAACAGGGTAAGGACGCATACCGAGAACACGGTCGGAAGCCTCCCGGATGGCGGCAAAGGCCTCCGGCAGCAGATCGTCCAAGGTCTCACCGTTTGCAAGGCGGTCTTTGAACTGTGCGGTCTTGCCACGCAGCTCCTCCTCGGAAAGGTTTTTATATTCTTCCTCCAAAGCGAGGATCTTGCTGAGGGTTGGCTGAAGCTTTTTGATCTCCCGGTCAGAACGGGTGCCGAATAGTTTTGTAAAAAGACCCATAGGAATCTCCTTTAAGCAATATTTTTACCATTATAACACAGATGGGCGGAAAAATATAGAGGAATTGTGAAATTATCCGGGGTGTTTTGAAAAATTCTTGCGTAAGCTGAAAAATGTGCTACAATGGAGAAAAGCCTCCTCTATGCAAGGGGAGGTGGGTCACGAATAGCAATCCCTCAGTCAAAAATCAAAGATTATTGCCAGCTCCCTTTGCACAGTGGAGTCTTCAAGGACCGTCGAGGACACCGGTCCTTACAATATCTGATTCGTAAGGAGGCGCGTTATGCCTACAATAAAGAATAAACCTACCGTGCCGGATATGGTGCGGAGTATATTGCTGGGCTGGCTATTGGCAGTGGTGCTTGAATACCTGTTTTTGCCGGCGGGTGTCCGTAACCTTGCGGGCTTAGAAAGCCTGAAGCAGATGTCCCTTCCACGTGTGCTGGTATTGACAGCAGTTTTTTCTACTGCGTTTATTGCTCTAAGCCTATATTTCCGTGCCGGGGAAATTGGGCGCTGGTGTATCCTTGGCGGTTTTTGCATTCTTGCATTTGCTGCCATTGAGGCGTGTAATATTGAGACCTTTACTGTGCTGTGCCTGATGGTGATCGGCCTTTTTGTCTGTTTTGCTATGCGTGGCTGGAACGGTGCGGAGGAAGAAAAGCGGGAAATAAAGAAAGCCCACTGGGGGTATCTTTTGGGGACTGCCGGGTTGGCGGTGGTATTTTTCTTTCTCGTCAGTCTTTGGACGGTGGCAAGAGTGGAGAGTATGAGCACGCCCTCTTATGATTTCGGCATCTTCTCCCAGATGTTTCACTATATGAAGACTACCGGTCTGCCCCTGACCACTTTGGAGCGAGATGGGCTTCTTTCCCACTTTGCGGTCCATGTGTCGCCTATTTACTATTTGATGCTGCCCTTTTACTGCCTGTTTCCCAAGCCGGAGACGCTGCAGGTGCTGCAGGCAGCGGTGATGGCATCGGCGGTGATCCCTCTGTGGCTCATTGGAAAAGAGAAGGGGATGTCGGGACTTCCCCGGATGCTCCTTTGCGCTGTACTGCTCCTGATGCCTGCCTTTGCCGGCGGCGTCAGCTATGACCTCCACGAAAACTGCTTCCTGACGCCGCTGATTTTGTGGCTGTTTTACGGGATAGAGAAAAAGAATATCCCCATTACTGCTGTTTCCGCTGTCCTTACCCTGACGGTAAAGGAGGATGCGGCGGTCTATGTGGCGGTGATCGGTCTTTATCTTCTGGTAAAAACGGTTCTTCGGGGGAAAAAGGCGGACAAGCAAAATCTGATTACCGGCATCTCCCTTTTGGGTGTGTCCCTTGTTTGGTTCTTTGCGGTCACTGGGTATTTGGCAAGCAGCGGTGACGGTGTGATGACCTACCGTTATAACAATTTCATCTATGATGGCTCCGGGTCACTTATGACTGTTATCAAAGCGGTGCTGATGAATCCTATGAAGGCACTTTACGAGTGCGTGGATGCGGAAAAGCTCAGCTTTATCAACCTGACCCTGCTGCCGGTTTTGTGCCTGCCTTTCTTTACGAGGCGGTATGAACGCTACATTTTGCTGATTCCCTATGTGCTGGTGAATTTAATGTCCGATTATCAGTATCAGCACGATATTTTTTTCCAGTATACCTTCGGCTCCAATGCTTTCCTCATTTATCTGACGGCGGTCAATATTGCAGACCTGAAGCTGGACTGGAAAAAAGTGGCGACCCTCGGTGCGACGGCAGCCGTTGCCCTTGCTTTCTTTACTGCCAATGTGATACCGAAGGGGCAGCAGTATCAGGAGCTGGCAAGCACTTATAAGCCTTATTACGACAGTGTCCGCACTGCGCTGGATATCATTCCCGAGGATGCTTCGGTGGCAACCACCACGTTCTATACCACCTACCTCTCCCAGCGGGATGTGCTCTACGACATCCGCTACTGCTCCCGGGAGCATCTTTTGGAGACGGAGTTTGTGGCGCTGAAGCCCTCTGCAACGGCGGATTATAAGAAGTATGCTACATCCGGGCAGAATAACGGCTATGAAAATGTGGTAGGGCTGCTGGAGGGCAAGGGCTACAAGCTTGTGGAGAAGACAAGTGCTGTTGTGATCTATCAAAAACCCAATACCGAATAACGATTCTGCTGCCTTGTTTTTCGGGATGGGTTATGCTATAATAAAGGAAATGCAGAAGGGAGCAGCCTATGAAGAAGACGAAAAAAGAGCCGGAGATTATGATTGCGGATATCCACAGCCATATCCTGCCCGGTGTGGACGATGGCGCAAAGGATTACGCGGAGGCTTTGGAGCTGGTGAGAATGGCAAGGCTCGATGGCACCCAGCTGCTGTTCCTGACACCCCATTTCAGAGCCACCTATAAACCGACACCGCAGGATCTCAAGGAACAGTTCCAGGAATTTTATACTGCTGTTCGGAACGACGGTGTGCGGATGAAATTTATGCTTGGCAGCGAGGTGCGCCATCAGTCGGAATTTACCCGGCAGGCGGAGCGGGGCGTGCTGACACCCATGGCAAAGTCCCGGTATATGCTTCTGGAGTTTCCTACAACGGTATTTCGCCCCAATGTGATTGCCGGTATTCGGGACTGCTTGAATGCCGGTTATGTGCCGATCATTGCCCACGCGGAGCGGTACGATATTTTCCGTTTGGATCCTACTCTTACCGATGAGGTGCTGGAGTTGGGCGCCCGGATCCAGCTCAATGCCGACAGCGTTATGGGGAAATGGGGCTTTTCGGTCAAGCGGTTCTGCCATCGGCTCATTAAGGAGGAAAAGGCGCAGTTCATAGCCTCCGATGCCCACGATCTGAAGAACCGTCCCCCCAAGCTGAAGGACTGCTATCTGCATATTCGCAAGAAATACGGTGATGATGCGGCAAGAAAGCTCTTTTGGCAAAATCCCCGTGCGGTAATGGAAAACAGACCGATAGATGTGAAAAAAAGCACCCTCGAGTGAGGGTGCTTTTTCAATTGATAATTGATAAGTGACAATTATCGTAATTACGAATTACAAGTAACAAATTACAAATTGCGCCATCGAAGGAGATCGTAGGGGCGGGCATTGCCCGTCAGCAAAGATAGCAGATTTGTGCAATGTTGTTTTTGCGGCACGGACGACCGATGGTCGCCCCTACGGCGGGATACGGGGTGCGGTGGAGGAGATTGCCAGGTTGCAAGCGCCCTGTAATGACAACGGGGGGAATTACAAATTACAGATAATAAATCGTCTGCAAAGCAGACACCATAATTATGCATTCCGCATTTTGCATTATAAAAAGCCGCCCGGAGGCGGCTTTTTCAGAGTGTTTTGATATACTCGGCGGCTTCTTCCCGCATCTTATACTTTAAGATCTTGCCGGCGGCGTTCATCGGGAAGGAATCTACAAAGCGGATATAGCGGGGGACCTTGTGCCGCGCCATACTTGCCATAATGTAGTCGGTCATTTCCTTTTCTGTCAGGCTGCCTTTTTCCTTGAGGATGATACACGCCATCACTTCCTCACCGTACTTTTTATCCGGCACACCGATGACCTGCACATCCCGCACGGCAGGATGGGTGTAGATAAATTCCTCGATCTCCTTGGGGTAGATGTTCTCGCCGCCCCGGATGATCATATCCTTTAGCCGGCCGGTAATGCGGTAGCAGCCGTTTTCGTCCTTACAGGCGAGATCGCCGGAGTGAAGCCAGCCGTCGGCGTCGATAGTGTCCCGGGTGGCATCGGGCATTTTGTAGTAGCCCTTCATCGTGTTGTAGCCACGGGCGCAGAATTCACCGTTTTCTCCGATGCCTACTTCCTTACCGGTTTCCGGATCAATAACCTTACATTCCACATAGGGGAAGGCATAGCCTACCGTATTTGTCCGCACATCCAAGGAATCTGTCCAAGCAGACATGGTGTTGCCGGGGGCGCATTCGGTCTGTCCGTAGACGGAGACAATGCCATACATATTCATTTCGTCCGGTTGGGCGGCGCGGCGCATCAGCTCCGGAGGACAGCCGGCGCCTGCCATAATGCCGGTGCGCATATGGGAAAAGTCGGTCTTCCGGTAGTCCGGGTGGTTAAACATGGCGATAAACATGGTGGGCACGCCGTTAAAGCAGGTAATCTTCTCCTGGTGGATGCAGGCCAGCGACGATTTTGCGGAGAAATAGGGCATAGGACACATGGTGGCGCCGTGGGTCATGGACGAGGTCATCGACAGCGTCATACCGAAGCAATGGAACATAGGCACCTGAATCATCATCCGGTCAGCGGTGGAAAGTCCCATCCGGTCACCGATGCACTTGCCGTTGTTGACCACATTGTAGTGAGTCAGCATAACGCCCTTGGGAAAGCCGGTGGTGCCGGAGGTGTACTGCATATTGCACACATCGTCAGGCCGTACTGCGGCGGCAAGGCGGTAGACCTCCTCAATGGGGGTCTCGTGGGCTCTTGCCATTGCTTCCTCGAAGGTAAGACAGCCCTTTTGCCGGTAGCCCACGGTAATGACATTGCGCAAAAACGGCAGCCGCTTTGCGTGAAGGGGGTCGCCGGGACGGGTGGTTTCCAGCTCAGGACAGAGCTGGGCAATGATCTCTTTGTAATTAGAGTCCAGACAGGAATCGATGGTCACGAGGGTGTGGGTGTCGGACTGGCGCAGCAGGTACTCTACCTCGTGAATTTTGTAGGCAGTGTTTACGGTGACCAGCACCGCGCCGATTTTCGTAGTTGCCCAGAAGGTGATGTACCAGGCGGGCACATTGGTTGCCCACACCGCCACCTTGCTGCCCGGTCTTACACCCATTGCTACCAGCGCCCGGGCAAAGGTATCCACATCGTCCCGGAACTGGCGGTAGGTGCGGGTATAGTCTAAGGTGGTGTACTTAAAGGCGTACTGGTCGGGGAATTCCTCCACCACCCGGTCTAATACCTGCGGGAAGGTCAAATCGATGAGGGTGTCCTTCTTCCATATGTACTTGCCGGTGTGGTCGTGGTTATCGTACAGCGCCTTTTTGTTGGACCGGGGATTTTGGAAACGGGACATAAAGCTTACAAAATGGGGGAAGATGACCTCCCGGTCTGTCAGCTCCGGCATCCACTCCGGCTTCCATTCCAGAGAAATAAAGCCGTCGTAATTGATAGAGGACAGCGCCCGCATCATATCGGAAACCGGGAGCGTACCCTCACCGATGAGATTATAGCCATCTTCGTCGGAGTCCCGCAGGTGGACATGGCGGACATAAGCGCCCAAATTCTTGATGGTGGTATCCGAGCTCTCGCTCATATCCCGGTAGGGATGGTGCACATCCCAAAGGGCAGCCAAATGGTCGGAGGCAAAGTCGTCCAAAAGTCTGCGCAGGCGGGTGGTGTCGGCAAAAATGCCGCTGGTTTTGAGAAGTAAGGTCACCTGCCGATGCTCTGCCATTTGCAGCAGCGTGCTGATATTTTTTCTGACTAAGTCCTCGTCCTCCCGGAGGGCACAGGCGCAGACATAGGGGATCCGCAAGTCCTTAGCAGTGTCAAAAAGCTGCAGCAGCGGTTCGATGGCGGTGATGCCGTCGGATAAGTCAAGGGAAGTGTCTAAGCAGGGAATACGCAGCCGCTTATCCCGAAGCTGACGCACGGTGGCTGCAGCGCTGTGAGGGTGCAGCGGGGCGTTTTTCTCCTGCAGGTGGGGAAGTTTGTGGAGATTATAGATCTCAATGCCGGAAAAGTCCATAGAAAGGGCGGTGCTTAGCCATTGCTCCCAAGAAAGGTCTCCCCAGCCACGAGTGGAAAAGGAGAGCTTCATACGGTTTCCTCCTCATAGACGATCTTATTAAGTGCATTTAAGTAAGCGTGGATTGACGCACCGATGATGTCGGTGGAGATGCCTCGGCCGGAGTAGATCTTGCCACCGGCGCGAAGCTTGACGATAGTCTGGCCCATAGCCTCCCGACCTTCGGTGACC
The DNA here is from genome assembly GCA_015067785.1 of Oscillospiraceae bacterium. Lineage (GTDB taxonomy): Bacteria > Bacillota > Clostridia > Oscillospirales > Oscillospiraceae > Faecousia. Next base: position 21,605 of record SVLR01000014.1, on the reverse strand, counting down.
GCTTCGATGCGGAAATCATCCAACTCAAAATGACAGCCGGTGATTTGCTCCAGCGCGTGGAAGGCGGCATCAATGGCACCGTCGCCTAAACTGACGCCCTCCAAGGTTTTACCCCCCCGGGAAAGCTTCATATGGGCGGTGGCGGAGGTGGCGCTGGCGGCGGTGATGACATAGTTATCGAGGGCATAAGTAGCGGGCACCTGCATTGCGGCAGCTGCCACGATGGCATCCAGTTCTTTCGCACTGACCTCTGCTTTTTTTGCGGCAATGTCCCGGAAGGCGGCAAATACGCTGGCGGCATCCTCGACGCTGAGATCATAGCCTAATTTTTCCGTTGCCTGCTTCACAGCTGCCATATCGTCCCGGGCGGTGAGGATCATTTCCTCTGCGTGGGGGGGCAGGGGCGGAAGAGCGACGGATTTTGTCTTTTCCGTCCGGCAGAGCCGGGCGATCTGATCGCAAAGCCGGGAAAGCTCCGTGGTGCCTACCGGGCAGGAAAGTGCAAGGCGGTCACTCTTTACGGAGAGGATCTTTGCAATGTGGGAAACCGAAGGCGCAGAAAGGGGATAGGCGGCGGCCTTCAGCTCTGTGGCGCCTGATTGCATTGCGCTGATGGCACAGGCATCGGCAAGGGAGAGGGCATCACAGCAGGAAACAGCCAAATTAACATTGGGGAGCTTTTCCCGGATATTTCGAATAAAGGCGGCAAACTCCTCCGGCAGCAGATCACCGGCGGCGTCCCGCAGGGTGACTGTGGCAGCGCCGGCGGCGATCGCGGTCTCCAAGGCGGAGATCAAAAAGCCTTCGTCACTGCGACTTGCATCGTCGGCAATAAACTCTACCTGATCGCATTTTTCCTTACAGCCTTTTACGGCATTTTCGATGGCGGTAAGCATCTTCTCCGGCTTCTTATGATAGAGGTACTCCATCTGCACGGTGCTTACCGGCACGCAGACCTGAAGCCGGGGGCTTTTTGCGGTCTTCAGCGCCTGCCATACGGTGTCCAAATCACTGCCGTCCAGAGAAACAGGCACGGAAAGCCCGCAGGAAACCGATGCGGCAATGGATTTAATGAGCAGGCTGTCGGTCTTGGCATTTTGCACCGGGGGCAGTTCAATCAGATCGACGCCCAGCTTATCCAGCAGCTTGCTTAGCTCCAATTTTTCCTTAAAGGAGAGAGAAAGCCCCTCCTGCTTCATAGTAATGTCGGTAATGCGGATGCAGTTCATAAAAAAACACTCCTTGTGAGAATTACGGATTTGGGAAAGCCTCCCCTGTGTAAGGGGAGGTGTCGGCCGAATAGGTCGACGGAGGGGTTATCAATCCCTCAATCACGCTGATTGCGTGACAGCTCCCTTTACACAAGGAAGCCTTGGGAGGGTAAATATAAAGTCCCCGAAGCCTTACGGCTTCAGGGACGAAAAAATCGCGGTACCACCCTGCTTGCTTTGCATAGCAAAGCCACTCTCGGATTCTAATAAATCCACAGCCGATAACGGGGCGACCGTGCTTCATTACTTCCTTTCAGGTTCACAAAGCCGACTCAGGAATCAGTCCACCCTGATTTTCTGCATCGGCTTGCACCGTCCGCCGACTCTCTGCAGCATCCAAAAAGGGCATTATTTCCGTCAAAGTCTTTCCTATATAGGGCATATTTAACCACAAAGACGGGTCGTTGTCAACGGCAAAATGGAGATTTTGTAAAAAAAGTCTGTTTTTATGAGAAAAACATTTGACTTTTACAGGCGGTCGTGGTATTCTCTATGCATATTCAAAAAGGCATTGATGAAGACGGCGGGAATCGAGATTTTTCAGAGAGCCGACGGTAGGTGAGAGTCGGTAGGTTTTTATTCCAAGCGCCCATCCCTTCTGAGCCGGAGCCTGAAAAATCACAATCAGTAGGCGCTCCCGTTTCTCCGCGTTAAGGGGTATGGCTTGTTGGAGCCGGAAGTGGCGGCCGCAGGGTCGCAATTTGAGTGGTACCGCGGATATTTTTATTCGTCTCAAGGCTTTCTTGAGGCGATTTTTAATTGATTTTCGCCGCACCAAGGCCTCCCCTGTGTAAGGGGAGGTGGGTCGCAATCAGCGACCCGGAGGGGTTGTAGTGTATCGACAAGTCACAATCCCTCAGTCAAAAAACAAAGTTTTTTGCCAGCTCCCTTTACACAAGGGAGCCTTACCCCTACAGTTTGGAAAGGAAGGAAAGAACTATGAGCGAGATGAAAAATATGGCGAATCCCTTGATGGATGTAGCTGCGCGTATTCGTGAGATGCGGCAGATCGTGGGCTACAGCATTTATGATATGGCCGAGAAGACAGAAATTTCTCCGGAGCTATATACCCAGTATGAGTCCGGTTCCATAGACCTTCCGTTTTCCTTTATGCACAAGTGCGCCAAGGTCTTTGGGCTGGAGCTGACGGAGCTTTTGGAGGGCAGCACCGCAAAGCTCTCCGGCTATACGGTTACCCGTAAGGGCGAGGGTATGGTTACTGCCAGCGAGGATGGCATCACCATTCAGGATATGGCCTCCATGTTCCGGCAGAAGATCGCAACGCCCTACTGGGTCACCTATACATATTCCGAGGAGCTGCAGGATAAGCCCATCCACACCTCCACTCACGACGGTCAGGAATTTGACTTGGTCATTCGCGGCGCAATGCGTATCCGTATCGGCGACCACGAGGAGGTGCTCCGGGAGGGAGACTCTGTTTTCTATCAGTCTTCTGTACCCCACGGCATGATCGCCATTGACGGAAGCGACTGCGTTTTCCTCTCTATGATCATGGCAGGCGACAAGCGGGACACTGCCCTGACCCTGTCTCCCCGGACGGAGAGAAAGGTGCAGACCGATTCTCTGCTGTGCAACCGTTTTGTAGAGGGTCTGGAGAATGAAAACGGCGTTATGACCGGCATCCGCTATAGAGATACGGATCAGTATAATTTCGCCTTTGATACGGTGGACGCCATTGCAAGGCGTGATCCGGAAAAGCTGGCGATGGTGCATATCGCCGGCGATATGACAGAGCGCCGCTTTACCTTTAAGGATATGAAGGACGCATCGTCTCAATGCGCCAATTACTTTAAGTCCTTGGGCATTCAGAGAGGCGACCGGGTGATGCTGGTATTAAAGCGCCACTACCAGTTCTGGTTTGCTATTTTGGGACTGCATAAGCTGGGCGCCATCGCTATCCCCGCGACCAATCAGCTGCTGGAGCACGATTTTACATACCGCTTTCAGGCTGGCGGTGTTTCCGCTATCCTTTGTACCGCAGACGGCGATACTGCCCATCAGGTGGAGCTGGCGGAAAAGAGCTGCGGAATGCAGCTTACCAAGGTGCTGGTCGGCGGCAAGAGAGAGGGCTGGCACGACTTTAATGAGGAGTACGGCTTATTTAGCCGCCGGTATGTCCGCACCGAGGATGCGCCCTGCGGCGACGATCCGATGCTGATGCTCTTTACCTCCGGTACTACCGGCTATCCCAAGATGGCTATGCATTCCTATAAGTATGCCCTGGGCCACTATGTAACGGCGCGGTACTGGCATCTGTGTGAACGTGACGGTCTGCACTTTACCATTTCCGAGACCGGCTGGGGCAAGGCCCTATGGGGCAAGCTCTACGGTCAGTGGCTTTGTGAGGGCGCGGTGTTTACCTACGATTTCGACCGCTTTGACGCAGAGAAGATCCTGCCGATGTTTAAGAAGTACAACATCACCACCTTCTGTGCACCGCCAACTATGTACCGGATGCTCATTAAGCAGGATTTAAGTAAATACGACCTTTCCTCCATCCATCACGCCACCACCGCCGGCGAGGCGCTGAATCCGGAGGTGTTCTATCAGTTCGAAAAGGCGACAGGTCTTCGCATTCATGAGGGCTTCGGCCAGACGGAGATGACCTTGGGCATCGCAAACCTTTACGGCACGCAGATCAAACCCGGTGCCATGGGCAAGCCTATCCCCGGCTACGGCATCGACATTGTGGATGCAGACGGAAAGAGCGTGCCGGACGGTGTTTCCGGCGAGATCGTGATTCATACCGACCCGACACCGACCTGCGGTGTATACTTGGGTTATTACTTAAATCAGGAAGCTACCGACAGCGTGTGGCACGACGGTATGTATCATACCGGTGATGTGGCTTGGCGGGATGAGGATGGCTACTACTGGTATGTGGGCCGCGCGGACGATGTCATTAAGTCCTCCGGCTACCGGATCGGACCGTTCGAGATCGAGTCTACCATTATGGAGCTGCCCTATGTTCTGGAGTGCGGTGTCTGCGCAGCTCCCGACGAGGTGCGGGGTCAGGTGGTCAAGGCCTGCATCGTGCTGACAAAGGGCACGGAGCCGACGGAAGAGCTGAAAAAAGAGATCCAGAGCTATGTCAAGACCCATACCGCACCCTATAAATATCCCCGGATCGTGGAGTTCCGCGCCGAGTTGCCCAAAACCATCAGCGGAAAAATTATGCGAAATAAGCTGTAATGGTTGACATGGGGGAAGAAAAGAAGGATAATAAAAGAACCCTCCCCTTTGGGGAGGGGGGACCGCGCAGCGGTGGGTGAGGTTTTTGCCTCATCCGGCCTCGCTTCGCTCGGCCACCTTCCCCAAAGGGGAAGGTTTATCAAATATTTGAGGTTAATTTATGGAAAACAGTATCACCGGGATCGATTTTAAGACCCGGCAGGTGGCAGCGCGTATCCGGGAGCTGCGGGAGGCCCACGGCTTTACCCCGGAGGAGATGGCGCGGCAGACGGACCTGACGGTAGAAGAATATCTTCAGCACGAGCAGGGCAACCGCAACTTAAATATTGCCTTTTTGTACCGCTGTACCTTGAGCTTAGGCGTGGACTTCGGTGACCTTTTGGAGGGTCACAGCCCCAAACTGCGCTCCTATGCCCTGACGAGAAAGGGTGACGGTCAGCGGATCGAGGAGGCCCACGGCATGATTGGCTATAACTTGGCTGCCGGTTTCCGTAACCGTATCGCCCTGCCCCTTTATATGGAATTAAAGTATCGGGAGGATGGGGATTCCCGTCCCATCGAGGTCACCACCCATATGGGACAGGAGTGCGACATCGTCATTCGCGGTCATATGAAGATCCAAATCGGCGGACACACGGAGATCCTCCACCCCGGCGACTGTATTTACTACGATTCCTCCGTGCCCCACGGTATGATTGCCGTGGAGGGTGAGGACTGTGCGTTCTATGCCATCGTGCTGAGCAACGCTGCCGCCCGTGAAAATGAGGAGGCAACGGCTGTTGCCACGATGGATGCGGTACATACACCTGCCGATGACGAGAAGCGCATTTATCATAAATTTATTATTCCTACTGAGGAAAAGGGAAAGCTGACGGCAATTGCATTTAAGAACGAGGAGAAGTTCAACTTCGCCTTTGACATTGTGGACGCGCTGGGTCGCCAGAAGCCTGAAAAGCTTGCAATGCTCCATGTCGCAAACGACGGCACAGAGCGTCGGTTTACCTTCCGGGATATGAAGAAGGAATCTGCAAGAGCTGCGAACTACTTTAAGGCGCTGGGTATTCGCCGGGGCGACCGGGTGATGCTGGTATTAAAGCGCCATTATCAGTTCTGGTTTGCGATGTTAGGTTTGCACAAGCTGGGTGCTATCGCCATTCCGGCTACCAATCAGCTTCTTGAAAAGGACTTTACCTACCGCTTTGCTGCCGGTAATGTAAAAGCCATCCTCTGCACCGCTGACGGCGACACTGCCGACGCGGTAGATGCAGCTGCGGCAAAGACGCCCGGTCTCGCTTATAAGATATTGGTAGGCGGTAAGAGAGAGGGTTGGCACGATTTTGACGAGGAGTATATGATGTATTCCTCCCATTTTGCCCGGGGCGAGGATGCGCCCTGTGGCTCAGACCCGATGCTGATGTTCTTTACCTCCGGCACCTCCGGCTATCCCAAGATCGCGGCGCACAATTATAAGTACCCCTTGGGTCACTTTATTACGGCAAAATACTGGCACCGGGTGGATCCGGACGGTCTGCATTTGACCATTTCCGATACCGGCTGGGCGAAGGCGCTGTGGGGCAAGCTCTACGGTCAGTGGCTTTGTGAAGCGGCAAACTTCGTCTACGACTTTGACCGCTTTGACGCAGAGAAGATCCTGCCTATGTTTGCAAAATACAAGATCACCACCTTCTGCGCGCCGCCGACTATGTACCGGATGCTTATTAAGCAGGATTTGAGCCGGTTTGACCTTTCCTCCATCCGTCACGCCAGCACTGCCGGCGAGGCGCTGAACCCGGAGGTTTACCGCCAGTTTAAGAAGCACACAGGTCTTGCGGTGAAGGAAGGCTTCGGGCAAAGCGAGAGCACCATTATTATTGGTAACCTGACCGGCGACAGCCATAAGGTCGGCTCTATGGGTAAGCCTGTGCCCCTTTATAATGTGCAGCTTTTGGACATTGAGGGAAAACCCGTTGCCCCCGGTGATACCGGTGAAATTTGTATCGATATTTCGAAGGGCTTGCCCTGCGGCCTTGCCTATGCCTATGAGGGAAGCCCGGAAATTACTGCCGAGACTTGGCGGGACGGCTTCTACCACACCGGCGATCTTGCGTGGAAGGACGAGGATGGTTTCTACTGGTATGTGGGTCGCGCCGACGATGTGATCAAGTCCTCCGGCTACCGGATCGGACCTTTTGAAATTGAAAATGTCATTATGGAGCTGCCCTATGTTCTGGAGTGTGGTGTCTCTGCTGCCCCAGATGAAATTCGGGGTCAGGTCGTGAAGGCAAGCATCGTACTGGTAGGCGATATGCAGGGCACGGACGCGCTGAAGAAGGAAATTCAGAACTATGTCAAGTCCCGCACCGCACCCTATAAGTATCCCCGCATTGTGGAATTTAAGGAAAGTCTTCCCAAGACCACAAGCGGTAAGATTATAAGAAAACAGCTATAAAAGCCTCCCCTGTGCAAGGGGAGGTGGGCAAAATCTTTGGTTTTGCCCGGAGGGGTTGTAATGTGATGAGAAAGACAATCCCTCAGTCATATTGCCTGAAATCAGCAATATGACAGCTCCCTTTACATAAGGGAGCTTTGCGAGGAGTAAAACCATGGAACACAAACGCTTAACCCTATTTGCCGGGCATTACGGCAGTGGAAAAACGAATATTGCCGTAAATTACAGCCTGTATTTGGCAAAGCTGGGGCTTCCTGTGACGGTGGCGGATCTTGATATCGTCAATCCCTATTTCCGCACCAAGGACAGCGCATCCGTGCTGGAAAAGGCAGGGATCGAGCTGATTTCGTCTCCCTTTGCCAACAGCAATTTGGATGTACCGGCAATGCCCCCGGAGGTCTACCGGCTGGTGGCAGACCGGGCAAGATACGGCGTGCTGGACATTGGCGGTGATGACCGGGGCGCGCTGGCGCTGGGACGGTATGTGCCGATGATATTGGAAGAAAATGACTATGAAATGCTCTTCGTCATCAACAAGTCCCGACCGCTTACCCGGGATGCAGCCGGAACGATAGAGGTAATGGAGGAAATTGAAGAAGCCTGCGGCCTTAAATTCACCGCTATCGTTAATAACACCAATTTGGGTAAACACACTGCTGCTGCCGATATTATCGCCAGCGATGCATATGCAAGGGAAGTGGCGGAGAAAACCGGACTACCCATCAAAATGACAACAGTAAAGCATACGCTTTTGCAGGACCTGCCGGAAGGTAATTACTTCCCGCTACATCTGCAGGAGCTGTATTACGAAATAAAAACGGAGGATGCTTTATGGCAAAACTAACATTTAAGGAAGAGCTGTGCAAGGGCTGCGGCCTTTGCGTCAATGCCTGCCCCAAGGGGATCCTGACCCTCTCTCGGACAAGGCTCAATCAAAAGGGACACGCCCCGGTAGAGCTGACAGATCCCGAAGCGTGCGTAGGCTGCGCGTTTTGCGCCACTATGTGTCCCGATTGTGTAATTAAAGTTGAAAAGTGAGGAGAAGCTATGGAAAAGGTACTGATGAAGGGCAATGAGGCCATTGCCGAAGCCGCTATCTTAGCCGGCTGCCGCCATTACTTTGGCTATCCCATCACCCCCCAGACGGAGGTTGCCGCCTATATGGCAAAGCGGATGCCCAAAATTGACGGCGTTTTCCTGCAGGCAGAAAGTGAGATCGCTGCCATCAATATGGTCTATGGTGTTGCCGCCACCGGCAAGCGCTGTATGACCTCCTCCTCCAGCCCCGGAATTGCGCTCAAGTGCGAGGGTATTTCTTATCTTGCGGGCGCTGATCTGCCTGCTCTCATTGTCAATGTCCAGCGTGGCGGTCCCGGCCTTGGCGGTATCCAGCCGTCTCAGTCCGACTATTTCCTTGCCACTCGCGGTCCCGGACACGGTGACTTCCATGTGATCGTGCTGGCGCCGGCTGCCGTGCAGGAAATGGCAGATCTGACATATAAGGGCTTTGATTTGGCGGAAAAGTACCGGATGCCTGTTATGCTGCTGGCAGACGGCACTATGGGACAGATGATGGAGCCGGTAAGCCTGCCGGAGCCTCAGGAAATTAAGGAAGCACCCGAATGGGCAACGGTTGGCACCAAGTGCCAGCGCAAGCACAACATCGCAAACTCCCTCTACTTATCTCCCGCCGAGCTGGAGCAGCTGAACTTCCAGCGCTTCGAGCGGTATGCGGAAATAGAGAAGAACGAGTGTCTGTGGGAAGAATATCTGATGGACGATGCCGAGTACTGCGTGGTCTCCTGTGGCATTACTGCCCGTGTGGCGAAAAATGCCATTGCGGAAGCCCGGGCAAAGGGCATCAAGGTGGGTCTCATTCGTCCCATCACTCTGTGGCCCTTCCCCAAGGCACCCCTCGCTGCTGCGGCAGATAAGGTGAAATCCTTCCTGACCGTAGAGCTGAGTATGGGTCAGATGCGGGAGGATGTGCTTCTCGCTACCGAATGTAAGAAGCCGGTCTTTGCCTGCAACCGTGTCGGCGGTATGATCCCCGCACCTGAGGAAGTACTGGCCGCCATCGAGAAAATGACAAAGTAAGGAGGCACGAAAGATGGTTGTATTTGAGAAACCCAAAGCGCTGACCGATACAGTGCTTCACTACTGCCCCGGCTGCACCCATGGTATTATCCACCGTCTGGTTGCCGAGGTTATGGACGAATTGGGCATCGAGGGCAAGACCGTTGGTGTTGCCCCTGTTGGCTGCTCCGTTCTTGCCTATAATTACTTCGCCTGCGATATGGTAGAAGCCGCTCACGGCAGAGCCCCCGCCGTTGCCACCGGCATTAAGCGGTCACTGCCTGAAAATGTGGTCTTTACCTATCAGGGTGATGGCGACCTTGCCTCTATCGGTATGTGTGAGACCGTTCACGCCGCCGCAAGAGGGGAGAATATCACCGTTATTTTCATCAACAATGCGATCTACGGTATGACCGGCGGTCAGATGGCGCCTACCTCTCTGATTGGTCAGGTGACCCAGACTTCTCCTTACGGCAGAAGTGCCGAGACCCAGGGCTATCCCATCCGGGTGTGCGAAATGCTCGCAACATTAGACGGTCCTGCCTATTTGGAGCGCGTTACCGTCAATAATGTTAAGAATGTCCGAAACGCCAAGAAGGCCATTAAAAAGGCTTTCCAGAATCAGCTGGACGGCAAGGGCTTCTCTCTCGTAGAGGTGCTTTCCTCCTGTCCCACCAACTGGGGTATGACACCCCAGAAGGCGCTGGAGTGGATCGATGAAAAGATGATCCCTCAGTACCCCTTGGGCGTTTACAAGGATAAGGAGGTATAACCATGCGGGAAAATCAAATTGTGATCGCCGGCTTTGGCGGTCAGGGTCTGCTGTTTTCCGGTAAGGTGCTGGCATACGCCGGTATGGTAGAGGGGCGGTATCTTAGCTGGCTTCCTTCCTACGGTCCGGAAATGCGTGGCGGTACGGCAAACTGTAATGTGATCCTCAGCGACCGGGAGATCGGCTCGCCCATCGTAAACCATCCCGATATTCTGATGGTTATGAACGGCCCGTCTCTGGATAAGTTCGAAAAAGATGTAGTCCCCGGTGGTAAGATCTTTATTGACAGCTCCCTGATCACCCGCAAGGTGGAGCGCACCGATGTGGAAGCTTATTACATACCGGCGTCTTCTATGGCGCGGGAAATGGGCGCGCCGAGCCTTGCCAATATGGTCCTTTTGGGCGCATTGGTGAAAGCTACCGACTGCGTCACCGAGGAGGGTCTGGACGCAGGTCTGCAGAAGGTCATCCCTGCCCGAAAGGCAGATATGCTGGACATTAACCGCAAAATGCTGAAAGCCGGTATGGATGTACTGTAAGAAAGAAGGATTTTAAATGATTTACGATATTAAGATCGAAAAGACTGCCGCACCCAAGGCAAAGCCTCAGGACGAGAGCAAGCTGGGCTTCGGCAAGATTTTTACAGACCATATGTTTATGATGGATTATGCGGAAGGGAAGGGCTGGTATAATGGCCGCATCGTTCCCTTTGGACCCATCCCGCTGCACCCCGCATCTACTGTACTGCACTATGGCGCGGAGATCTTCGAGGGTATGAAGGCCTATCGGGCTGCCGACGGAAGCATCCGTATGTTCCGTCCTATGGAGAATATTAAGCGTCTCAACACCAGCGCAGAGCGTCTGTGCCTGCCGCAGCTGGACGAAGAGGGTGCGCTGCACATCCTCAATACGCTTGTAGAGCTGGAAAAGGACTGGGTGCCCCACAGCGACGGCACTTCTCTGTATATCCGCCCCTTCCTCTTTGGCAATGACCCCCACTTAGGTGTCCACGCCGTAAAGAATGCGACCTTCGTAGTCATTTGTTGCCCTGTTGGCGCATACTACGCCGAGGGTATCAACCCCGTTAAGATCGCCATTGAGGCCCAGGATGTCCGGGCGGTCCGCGGCGGTACCGGCTATGCCAAGTGCGGCGGTAACTACGCGGCTTCTCTGCGCGCCGGTCAAAAGGCAGAGGAAAACGGTTATACCCAGGTTCTGTGGCTGGACGGCGTGGAGCGGAAGTTCATCGAAGAAGTTGGTGCGATGAATGTTATGTTTAAGATCTCCGGTAAGATCGTTACTCCGGCACTCTCCGGCTCGATTCTGCCCGGCATCACCCGCAAATCCTGCATCGAGCTGCTCCGTGACTGGGGCTACACCGTGGAGGAGCGTCCCATCTCCGTGGATGAGCTGTTCGCCGCCGCGGCAGACGGCTCTCTGGAGGAAGCCTGGGGCACAGGCACTGCCGCTGTTGTGTCTCCTATCGGTCAGCTGTTCTACAATGGCACAGCCTACACCCTTTGTGACGGCAAGATCGGCGAGGTTGCGCAAAAGCTGTACGATAATCTCACCGGCATCCAGTGGGGCAAGCTCCCCGACAGCCACGGCTGGAGCTATAAGGTTTGTGAATAAGAAAAAAGCCACCCAAGTCTGGGTGGCTTTTTAGTTGATAGTTTCCTGCCGTACCATATCTCCTCCCCTCCGGGGGAAGGGATTTCACTGAGAATAACGCCCTTATTCTATCGGTCGCAGGACACCGTAATCGTCAAAGCGGGTGTCGTGGGAGGCGGTGAGGAAAACCAAGCTTACTGCAGGGTCGGAAAGACCGGTCTGCTGGGCAAGGGTTGCGCAATCACCGGCGTTGACCCCTGTGGCATAAAGCCGCGTCCGTCCTTCCGGCAGCGGGTAAGCAAAATCTGCAAAAGAAACACAGAAGCTGTCGGTGGCGCAGGCGGTGACGATGGTGCCCGCGGCAGAGAGAATGGCCTCGCCCCGGTCACCGTCAAAGAGAATGTTATTGGTGTCCGGAATGCGGAAATCGGAGAAGACCACCTCGCAAAAACCTTTGCTTTTCAGCTCGTTAATAATTTGCACAAGATAGGTCAGCGCACCCTGCTGCTTGGGATTGAGCCAATAGCAGCCGCCCTCGTCCTGCCACAGATATCTGCCGGAGGTGTGGTGCAGTCCCAGAGGCACATTGTTAAGACCGAAATAGTAATCCCGGAAGGCGGGCAAGGTTGCGATGAGATAGCAGTTTTGACCATTTAGCGCATTGATCAGCTCGTCGACCTTCTGATCATCAATCAGGCTGCTGCGCTGGGAGCTGACGGTGGAGCTGTAGAAAAACCGTCCCTTGCTGTTTTTGACCTCCAGCATCACCGGTGTACCGGCAGGAAGAGACTTTACCTTTTCAATCAGGGCATCGATTTTCGCGGCAGAGTCTGCCTTCGGCGTCCGGGAGGTGGAGGAGGCGGCAAGGTCTGCTTCCGTAATAAAAAAGCCGTTTAGCTTCTGTAGCTCGCCGCTTTGGACTTCGTCACCATCGCCAAAATGGATAGGAACGGTGGGATGGGTCGGCGTATTCTCACTCAGAAGTCCCGACATCAGCTTGCTGGATTGGGAAAAGTCCAGATACACACCGTCGTGGGTGTAGACCAAAAACCGATCCAGCCATAAAAGCCAGCACAGCAATATAAAAACAGCCACAAGAGCAAGGGCCAGCAGTACGGAAAAAATCCGTTTACAGACCTGACGGGTGCGGTAGGGGATGGTCATAGTGTACTCCTTTTGGCGCAAAGTGCGCGCCACTCTTCTTTTTGACGGATCTCCGTGACGGTCAGTCCTGCCCGCTGCAACGCTTCTTCTACATCGGAAAGGCGGCTGTCCAAAATGCCGGAACAAATAAGGGTGCTGCTTTCGGTCAAAAACTGGGGCAGGGTGGGTGCCAGAGCGCAGATCACATCGGCAACGATGTTTACAAGCACCACATCATAGGATGCTTCGTTCAGCTTTGCCATCAGTTTTTTGTCGGCAGTCACATTGCCGGTAAGGGCTGTAAATGCCGGGGAAGAAAAACCGTTATAGGCGGCATTCTCCCGGGCAATGTCCTCGGCTTTGGGGTCGATATCTACGCCGATGGCGCTTGCCGCGCCCAGCCGCAGGGCGGCAATGGAGAGAATGCCGCTGCCGCTTCCCAGATCCACACAATGACAGCCGGGGAAAACCTTATCCTCCATAAATTCCATCACCATCTGCGTGGTGGGATGGGCGCCGGTGCCGAAGGTGAGACCGGGATCGATGACGATGGGCAGACGGTCAGACGCAGGGTTTTCCATCCAGTAGGGGATAACGATCAGCTTTTTGCCGACAGGCTGGGGCGGATAGTTTTCCTTCCAGCTCTCCTCCCAGTCGGTCTCCGGCAGAGCGGTCACTTCTATAGAAAGCCCCAAGCGCTCTGCGAGGGCGCGCAAGCGGTCAAGAGAGACTGCATCCGTGTCTTCCAGATAGAGCTTGATGCGGGAAAGACCTTGCAGCTTTTCCTGCAGTTCTTCGTCGATATAGTCCCAATATGCCTTATTTTCCTCTAAAAAAGCTTCAAATTCCTGCTGGTCTTCGATCAGCAGCTCTTCAAAACCGGCAGATGTTAGCTGGGCTGCCACATCTTCAATTTTCTCCGGGGTGGTGGAAATGGTGATCTCTAAGTAATTCATAGGCTTCTCCGTGTGCGTAAGTGTTTAGAAAAAGTTCGGAAAACCTTCCCCTTTGGGGAAGGTGGCCGAGCGAAGCGAGGTCGGATGAGGCAAAAACCTCACCCACCGCTCCGCGGTCCCCCCCTCCCCAAAGGGGAGGGTATATTTGTGATTTTCTCTTATTGTACAGCATCGGGCGGTAAATAACAACCGCGTTTGCGGAATTTTTTCAGTTTCCTCTATGAATTTTGGAGATAATGGTATATAATGATTCCATATTGGATGACAAGGAGAAATCATATGATCGAAGTGATCCGTCTTTCAAAGCGCGCAGTTCTGCGTGTCTTTCGGGATGATCGGTTTAAGCAGGGGTGTCTGAGCGTGCAGTTTGTCCGCCCGATGGCGCGGGAGGAGTCTGCGAGCAATGCGCTGCTGCCCAACGTTTTGCTCCGGGGTACCGAATTGGCACCGGATCTCCGCGCGATCACCCTGCGGCTCGATGATCTTTACGGCGCGGCCATCGGTCCGCTGTCCCGGCGGGCAGGTGACTACCAAATGTCGGGTCTGTTCTGTGGCTTTATTGAAGATAAGTATGCCTTGGAAGGCGATGAGATCTTTGCCCCAATGGTAGAATTTTTGCGGGAGCTGCTTTTTGCGCCCCGGTTGGAAAATGGCATTTTCCCGGAAAGTGTGGTGGAGAGCGAAAAGAAGAATCTGATCGCCACCATCGAATCCCGGCTCAATGACAAGCGTTCCTACGCCGCCGATATGCTGATGCGCCATATGTGCAAGACCGACAGCTACGGCATTCCCCGCTTGGGTGATAAAAAGGCGGTCTCTGAAATTACTGCCGAAAGCCTTTACCGTCACTATGAAAAGCTGCTGCGGGAAAGTCCTGTAGAAATGTTCTATGTGGGGAGTCAGGATGCAGCGGCTGTGGCGGATAAGCTTCGCCCTTTGTTCGGTGATACGGAAGCGGAAATCCCATCCCTGCCGCCACAGACCGGCTTTTGCGACGGAGAGGGCGGGATTGTAGAAGAAAAGATGACGATCTCCCAGGCAAGACTTTCCATCGGCTACTATACCCCAATCACCCAGCGCACCGAGCAGTATGCAGCTATGCACCTTTGCAGCACTATTTTGGGTGGCGGCATGACCGGTAAGCTTTTTACGAAGGTCCGGGAGCAGATGTCCCTTTGCTACGACATCGGCGCAGTTTTCTATAGCAGTAAGGGCATTATGACCGTTTCTGCGGGCATCGACAGCAGTAAGAGGGAGATCGTAGAGCAGCAGGTGGAAGAGCAAATCGCCGCTATCTGCCGTGGAGAAATTACGGAGATGGAAATGGAAAGTGCCCGGCAGCTTCTGTTGTCTACCCTTTCTGCTGTGAACGACAGCCCAGGTAACATCGAAGGCTATTACGCCATCCGGGCTGTGACCGGTGGGCTGCTGTCCCGGGAGGAATATATGGAGGCGGTTGCCACCTGCACACCGGAGGCAGTAGCGCAGGCGGCAAAGACCCTGAAAAAGCATACTGTCTATTTCTTAAGGGGGGAAGAAAATTGATCAAAAAAGAGTACCCCCGCCTGGGCGAAACGGTCTTCCGGGAGACACTCCCCAATGGACTGACCGTTACGGTAGTACCCCGACCCGGCTTCCAAAAGAAGCTTTGCTATTTCGTCACCGATTACGGTGCGATCCATACCTGCTTTACGGTAGACGGGAAAACGCTGACCGCGCCGGCAGGCGTTGCCCATTATCTGGAGCATAAGATGTTCGATATGCCCGATGGGGAAGTGAGCGGTCAGTTTGCTTCTATGGGCGCGGATGTGAATGCGTTTACCAGCTATGATATGACTGCCTACTATTTTAACTGTACCGGGCAGTTCGAAAAAGCACTGGCGCTGCTTTTGGACTTTGTTTCCACACCTTATTTTACGGAGGAGAGCGTGGAAAAGGAGCAGGGCATTATCGGTCAGGAGATCGAAATGAATGTGGACAGTCCCGATACGGCGGTTTTTGAACGGCTGATGGGCTGTATGTATGAAAATCACCCCATCAATACCCCTATTTTGGGTACTCGGGAGACCATCGCACAGATCACACCGGAGGTGCTGTATGCCTGCCATAGGGCATTTTATTCTCCGGAAAATATGCTTCTTTGCGTGGTAGGCGATGTGGACCCGGAAGCGGTCTGCAAGATCGCCCGGGAACATCTGCCAACTGCAAAAAAGGAAAAAACACCCCGGGTAGAGCGATGGGACGAGCCGGAAACGGTGCTTTGTCACAGCACCGAAACGGAAATGGAAGTGGCGATGCCGCTCTTCCAGATCGGTTTTAAGTGCGCTGACCCCGGCAGGGGAGAGGCGGCAGTCCGTCAGGAGTTTGTGGCAGACCTTGCCTGTGAAGCCCTTTTTGGCGAGTCCTCAGACCTATATCTGCGGCTCTATGAGGAAGGGGTCATCGACAATTCCTTTGGCGGCGGCTTTGAGACTGTCTCCGGCATGGGAATGCTGAGTATTTCCGGAGACAGCGAGTACCCGGAGAAAGTCCTGCAGGCGGTGATCGCGGAGGCGAAAAGGCTTTGCGAGGCGGGAATTTCTGAGGAGACGCTGCTGCGGATGAAGCGCAGCGCGCTGGGCAGACGGATCCGGGCGCTGGATAGCAGTAGCTCTCTCATTTTCCGAATCTGCGCCTATCATTTTTCTGGATTTGACTACTTGAATTTTCCGACAATTTATGAGAAAATAACGGCAGATGAGCTGACGGATTTCTTACGCACGGCAGTCCGTGAAGAAAATTGCGCCATCTCCGTGATCCGTCCTGTTCAAGTGACCGCTGAATAAATCATCTAAGGAGAAAAGAAATGAATTACTCTAAGATATCCTTCCCTCTCTTCGGCCTGGAGATCAACCCCGACCGGATGCTGGACCTTGGTCCGGTGCAGATCCATTACTATGGTCTGATCATTGCCATCGGTATGACCCTTGCCGCCATCTACGGTCTGCGTCGCTGCAAGCAGTTTGGTCTTAAGCAGGACGATGTTATCGACGGTGCGCTGTGTATCATTCCCTTTGCGGTGCTGTGCGCCCGGCTTTACTACTGCGCCTTCCAATGGGACTACTATAAGGACGATCCCATCTCCATCCTCTATATATGGAACGGTGGTCTTGCTATCTACGGCGGTGTTTTGGGTGCGGCGCTGGGCATTATCGTGTTTGCCAAGGTAAAGAAGATCAGCCTGCCTGCCGTGCTGGATATTGTGGCGCTGGGCTTCCTTATTGGACAGTCTATTGGACGCTGGGGCAACTTCTTTAACCGGGAGGCCTTCGGCAGCGAGACCACAAACTTCCTGCGGATGGGTCTTTACAATGTCACCACCAAGGCCTGGGAGTTCCATCATCCCACTTTCCTTTATGAATCCCTTTGGAATGCGGTAGGCTTTGTAGCACTCCATTTCCTATCCAAGAAGCGTCAGTATGATGGGCAGATCGCCCTGGGCTATGCAGCTTGGTACGGCTTGGGAAGAGCAATGATCGAAGGTCTGCGGACCGACAGCCTTTATTGGGGCCCCTTCCGTGTCAGTCAGGTGCTGGCGCTGATCAGCTTCGTGGTAGCAGCCGGTGTGCTGCTGGCGCTGGCCTTCTATAAGCACGATAAAAATAAGCTCTATGTCAACCGCGTAAATAACCAGTAAGAAAAAAGCCTTCCCGCTGGGGGAAGGCTTTTTTAATGCACAATGCAGAATGTAACATGCAAAATTGTGGTGTCTGCTACATAGACGGAATTAGAATTGTCCGCTTGCGGATACCTTAACTGTCAATTATCAACTATCAATTGTCAATTTCTATTTGGGGTCTAATTTGCCGATCAAATGCAATATGTTCTTACAATGCTCTTTTTCCTCCCGGGCGAGCTGCAGGAAGACCGGACCGTATTCCGGATCGGCAGCATGGGCTTCGTAAACGGAAAGACAGCGCATCTCCCTGCCGTAGCACCGTCGCAGCAGCACAGCCGCGTCCTCAGATAACGGTTGCGGCGCAGTGTGGATCTGGCACCGTTCTCCGGTCATCAGCCGAAAAATACCCCGAAGACAGGCAATATGTGTCTGCTCCTCCTCAAACATTCTGCGAAGCATTGCCCCTTCTTTGCCCCCAAAGCGGTGGGATAAATGTAAATATGCGGCAGCACCTGCCTTTTCCTCCGTAATTAGCTCCGGTAGCTGCCGTAGCTCCGGGCGGGGCGCGTCCCCCTGCACCCGCTGCAGGACCTGCCGTGTCTTCTGATTGATATCCATCAACATCGCTCCTTTCATTGCCATACAGAAATAGTATATGATGCCATGCGGTGCGGAATTTGCCGAAAAAGAGGGGAGAGAGTTACAAATTACAAGTTACAAATTATAAATTCTTTTCCAACCATCGTCCCTCGGTGTCATTGCGAGGAGCGAAGCGACGCGGCAATCTCCCGGTGTGCACCACTATAATTAGAATAAAATCACCCTATCGAGGAATGATTTCATTTCGGACCATCGAGGACGCCGGTCCCTACAATCGCATTCAACCCCAATTTATAATTCGTAATTTGTAATTATGAATTATGAATTAGAAAAATAATTCTTTTCTTTTTCGTTCATATGTGCTATAATGAACAAGACTATGAAGAAAGAGAGGCGGAAGGCTATGCCAAGACGAAGCAATAAAGCGGAGGAAATTCTGAAATTTGTAAACGAATTCGTGCAGGAAAACGGTTATGCGCCCTCTATTCGGGAGATCGGTGCGGCGGTGGGGTTAAGCTCTACGGCGTCTGTCAATTACCATTTGCAGCAGCTGCAGGAAAGGGGGCTTCTGCTTCCCTCCGGCGGGAAGGGCCGCAAGCGCGCCATTGCTACTGCCCAGCGTCCGGGACAGATCCCGGTGGTCGGTGTGGTTACTGCAGGTGTGCCGATCTTGGCGGTGGAAAACCGGGAGGGGACGATGGCTTGGGATGGCGATCCTTCCTGCTTTGCCCTTCGTGTTCGGGGCGACAGTATGGTTGGCGCGGGTATTCTAAGCGGCGATAAAGTGGTGGTTCGCCCCCAGCAAACAGCTGACAGCGGACAGATCGTGGTGGCCCGTATTGACGACGAGGCGACAGTGAAGCGACTGCTTCGCAAGAACGGTCAGGTCTGGTTGATGCCGGAAAACGATATGTATGCGCCCATTGACGGCACAGAAGCAGAGATTATCGGGGTTGTAAAGGCAGTCCTGCGGGAATATTGACAAAAAATTAGGAAAAAGCAGTAAAATGGGTTTACTTTTTTTGTTCGTTGTGCTATAATCTTTGCGCAATTTAGAAATTCAATAAAAAAACAACCGGCGAATGCCGGGAAATACTGAAAGGGGTATCATATGTCTCACAAATACGTTTACCTGTTTACCGAAGGCAATGGCTCCATGCGTGAGCTGCTGGGCGGCAAGGGTGCAAACCTTGCAGAAATGACCAATATCGGCCTGCCTGTCCCTCAGGGCTTCACCGTTTCTACCGAAGCCTGCACCAAGTATTACGAAGATGGCTGTATGATCAATGCCGATATTCAGGCGCAGATCATGGAGCATGTTGCAAAGCTGGAGGAGATCACCGGCAAGAAGTTCGGTGATAAGGAGAATCCTTTGCTGGTCTCCGTCCGTTCCGGCGCCCGCGCCTCTATGCCCGGTATGATGGACACCATCCTGAATCTGGGCCTGAATGAAGAGGTCGTTGAGGTCTTGGCTACTAAGTCCGGCAACCCCCGTTGGGCTTGGGACTGCTACCGCCGTTTTATTCAGATGTATTCCGACGTTGTTATGGAAGTCGGCAAGAAGTACTTTGAAGTCCTCATCGATGAGATGAAGGAAAAGAAGGGTGTCACTCAGGACGTGGAGCTGACTGCTGACGACCTGAAGGAGCTGGCCGGTCAGTTCAAGGCTGAGTATAAGAGCAAGCTGGGCACCGACTTCCCCACCGACCCTGTAGAGCAGCTGATGGGCGCTGTCAAGGCTGTTTTCCGCAGCTGGGACAACCCCCGTGCAAATGTCTACCGTCGTGAAAACGACATTCCCTACTCTTGGGGCACTGCCGTTAACGTGCAGTCCATGGCCTTCGGCAATATGGGCGACAACTGCGGTACCGGTGTTGCCTTTACCCGTGATCCTGCCACCGGTAAGCGCGGCCTGATGGGCGAGTTCCTCACCAATGCCCAGGGCGAAGACGTTGTTGCCGGTGTCCGCACTCCTATGCCTATCTCCGAGATGGCTGACAAGTTCCCCGAGGCGTTTGCTCAGTTCGAGAAGGTCTGCGCCATTCTGGAGGATCACTATCGCGATATGCAGGATATGGAGTTCACCGTGGAGAACGGCAAGCTCTATATGCTCCAGACCCGTAACGGCAAGCGTACCGCTCCCGCTGCTCTGAAGATCGCCTGCGACTTGGTGGATGAGGGTATGATCGACGAGAAGAAGGCGGTCGCCATGATCGATCCCCGTAACCTGGACACTCTGCTGCATCCCCAGTTCGATACCAAGGCTCTGAAGGAGTCTGCTCCCATCGGTAAGGCTCTGCCTGCTTCCCCCGGCGCCGCTGCCGGTAAGATCGTCTTCACCGCTGAGGATGCTAAGGAATGGGCAGCCCGTGGCGAGAAGGTGGTTCTGGTTCGTTTGGAGACCTCTCCTGAGGATATCGAGGGCATGATGGCTGCCCAGGGCATCCTGACCGTCCGTGGCGGTATGACCTCCCACGCTGCCGTTGTTGCCCGTGGTATGGGTACCTGCTGTGTTTCCGGTTGCACCGAGATTAATATGGACGAGGAGAACAAGAAGTTCACTCTGGCCGGCAAGACCTATAACGAGGGCGACTTCCTCTCTCTCGATGGCTCTACCGGTAATATCTACGAAGGCCTGATCACCACCAAGGACGCTGAAATTGCCGGCGAATTTGGTCGGATCATGAGCTGGGCTGACCAGTACCGCACTCTGAAGGTCCGCACCAATGCTGACTCCCCCCGTGATGCCATCAAGGCACGCGAGCTGGGCGCAGAGGGCATCGGCCTGTGCCGTACCGAGCATATGTTCTTCGAGGAAGGCCGTATCGGCTCTTTCCGTGAGATGATCTGCTCCGATACCGTAGAGGAGCGCGAGGCTGCTCTGGAGAAGATCCTGCCTATGCAGCAGGCTGACTTCGAGGGTCTGTACGAGGCGATGGAGGGTATGCCCGTTTGCATCCGCTTCCTGGATCCCCCGCTCCACGAGTTCGTTCCCACCACCGAGGAGGACATCGCTGCGCTGGCTGCCACCCAGGGCAAGACTGTACAGCAGATCAAGGATATCATCGCATCTCTCCACGAGTTCAACCCCATGATGGGTCACCGTGGCTGCCGTCTGAGCGTTACCTATCCCGAGATCGCTGCTATGCAGACCAAGGCGGTTATCCGTGCTGCCATCGCAGTAGCGAAGCGTCATCCCGAGTGGAATAATGTTCCTGAGATCATGATCCCCCTGGTTGGCGATGTCAAGGAGCTGAAGTATGTTAAGGATGTGGTCGTCAAGACTGCTGACGCGGAAATCGCGGCTGCCGGTGTTGCACTGCATTACGAGGTCGGTACGATGATCGAGATCCCCAGAGCTTGTCTGACTGCGGATCAGATCGCTCAGGAAGCTGAGTTCTTCTGCTTCGGTACCAATGACCTGACCCAGATGACCTTCGGTTTCTCCCGTGACGACGCAGGCAAGTTCCTGTCTGCTTACTACGACACCAAGATCTACGAGAACGATCCCTTTGCAAAGCTGGATCAGACCGGTGTCGGCATGCTGATGGAGATGGCTGTTGCCAAGGGCAAGGCCTCCGGTAAGAAGCTGCATTACGGCATCTGCGGTGAGCACGGCGGCGACCCCGTCTCTGTGGAATTCTGCCACAAGATCGGTCTGGACTATGTGTCCTGCAGCCCCTTCCGTGTGCCTATTGCTCGGCTCGCTGCTGCGCAAGCTGCTATTAAGGAAATGGGTAAATAAGCCCTATCTGATTTAGAGCACTCCCACTGAGCGTCAAAAAACGCTGTTTGGGACAAAAGTTAATATCCTGTGTAGTCCCCGTCAAGAAATTTGGCGGGGACTATTTTTATA